>JAGRMP010000634.1 GCA_020441225.1 Maritimibacter sp.
CATTATGAGTCCGCATCCTAGCCGCCCGCAGACCCGGGCTGCGGCGTTGCCGCCGTCACGGCGCGGCGGCGGCGCGACAAACGAACCCGGAAACCATCGGGGGACGGGTCCGCCGGCGGCGCTGATCGCGCCGGTTCATTCGGTCCGTTTGCGCCCGGACAGCCGGATCAGCTCTTCATGCAACTCGAACCAGATCGTGTGATAGCTGTCCTTCAGCGGGTGCGCGACCATGTCGCTGTCCCCCGCCTTCATCCTGTCCAACGCCTCGGCCAGGCGATCGCGATACCGGATCAACCGCGGCTCGGCCCCGGCCACGCGCTCGACAATCGGAACGATCACCGGGTGGATGTCGGTTTCGATCCGCTTCATCACCCCGGCGTCGTACTCCGCGTCCGAGTGGTCGTTGATCACCTGGGCGCCCTCGACCGGCCGCATCTGCCAGTCGGTCACGACCGTCTTGAAGGCATCGTTCACGGCGTGGAACGCATCCCATTCGCCGAGGATGTCGTCCTTGATCCGCGCCGCCGCCGCGGCATACCAGCCGTCGACCCGTGCCACCAGCTCGGGCGCGGGCCGGACCCGGTCGCGCGGCATGGCGAGGACGTCGTTTTGCGCAAGCAACTCGTCGAACACCGCGGCGACCGCGTCGGCGGCGGCCCCCAACACCTGCGCGATGGCGGCCGCGTCGCCCATGCCCTTGAGCGCGAGCGCGCGTGACACGGTCTCCGCAGTCGCCGCTTCGCGGTAGTCCGCGGCCCGGGTGGCACCGGCCGCCTCCGGCAGCGCGCGCTGCCAGGCCCGCAGGATGGCGACTTCCGGCGCCTCGATCTCCGCACGCTGATGCGCGCCCAGCAGAACCTCACCGTCGGTTCCGTCGACGGTGATCTCGGTGCCGTTGGGCACGAAGCGGTCGCCGATCCGGATGCCGTCGTCCAGCACCTCGACATCGCGCGCGCCGACCACCGCCGGCAGGCCCCAGCTGCGCGCGACCACCGCAGCATGGCTCACATGTCCGCCGCGGGTGGTCAGGATGCCCACGGCGGCGGCCATCCCGGCGATGTCGGCCGGCGAGGTCTCGCGACGCACCAGGATCACCGCCTCGCCCCGGCCCTCGGCGGCGACCGCCTCGTCGACACTGGTGCACAGCGCCCCGATCGCCTGGCCCGGCGAGGCGGCCAGGCCGGCGGCGAGCACATGCGCATCGGTCGGCTCGCAATGCGCAACCGGCAGCATCGGCGGGTCGCGCAAGATATCCGCGACCCGCTCCAGGGCCTCCTCGCGGGTCAGCGGAAATTCCGGGTCTTCGGCCATGTCGATGGCCATCCGCAACGCCGCGCGCGGGCTGTGCTTGCCTTTGCGGTATTGCAGCATCCAGAAGCTGCCCCGTTCGACGGTGAACTCGATATCGGCGATGTCGCGCAGATCGCGTTCCAGCAGATGCGCCGTCTTCGCCAGCTCGGCATGGACGTCGGGCCAGAGCGCGGCGAGGTCGGAGATCGGGCGGGTCTGGTGGGTCCCGGCCACCACGTCCTCGCCCTGGGCGCCCTGGAGGAAATCGCCCATCAGGGCGTTGTCGCCGCTCGACGGGCAGCGGGAAAAGGCCACACCGGTCCCGGATGTGTCGCCGAGATTGCCGAAGGCCATCATCTGCACATTGGCGGCGGTGAACAGATCGTCGGAAATGCCTTCGAGGCGGCGGTAGGTCCGGGCCCGGTCGCCGGTCCAGGAGGCGAAGACGGCGCGAACAGCCTCACGCAGTTGCTCGATCGGATCGGCGGGGACCGCGTAGCCCCGTCCCGCGAGCTCGGCCCGGAGCGCGACGGTGGCGCGGCCAAGCGCGTCGGGGGCCAGGCCCGCGCCCTCGTCGGGACCGAGATGCGCCTCGCTGAGCGTGCGGACCAGCTCGGACGGGGCCGCACGGACCACGCAGACGTAGGATTGGACGAAGCGGCGCAGCGTGTCCCAGCCGAAGCGGGCGTCGCCGGTCGCCGTGCCAAGGGCGCGCGCGATCTCTTCGGTCATGCCGGCATTCAGGACCGTGTCCATCATCCCCGGCATCGAGACCGGCGCACCGGAACGCACGCTCACGAGGAGCGGCGCGGCGGCGTCTCCGAGGCGCTTGCCGGTGGCGGTTTCGAGCGCGCGCAGGCACCCGGTCAGGGCAAGCTCGTGGGCCTCGGTCCAGCCAGCGTCGAGGTAGGATCTGCAAGCGTCGGTGGTCAGGGTGAACCCGGGCGGAACCGGCAGCCCGAGATCCACCATGCGGGCGAGCCCGGCCCCCTTGCCGCCCAGCAGCCGCCGGCGCTCGTCGGCGTCGAGCGCGGCACCCTCGGCAAAGGACATGCCCAACAGTTCAGCCATCGTCTTCCTCCCTGCGTCCGGGACCCGAAAGGTCCGGGCCGTCTCCTGCGGCCCCCAAAGTCACGGTCTTGCCCCGTTGTCTCTCCCCTCTCGGGGGGACGCAAGGGCGCGGCGGGGCGGCCCGGGCGCAGCGTTCCTCCACGCGGCCCGGCCGCCGGTCCCCGGGGCCGCACCCCGGGGCGGCCTTCGCCCTATTTCGGGGTCGGAACGACCGTCGCGCCGATGGTCATCTGCCGATGCCGCTCGATCCAGGGCTGGCTGCGCGCGCCGCCGTCGGGCTCGCCCCAGACCACGCTCACCTTGGATCCGGGCGCGGCGTGGTCGGCGTCGACGACCGCGGTCGACAGGATCGACCGCTCGTTCCAGCTGAACCCGGTGTAGACCGCGGCGCCGATGGTCTTGCCCTCGGCATCGCAGACCGCGTCGTACTGCCAGTTGGCGTAGTTCGAGATCGGGTGGTTCATGTAGAGGCCCGGAAGCTGGTCGCGGTCGAGATAGGAGGCGGTCAGCCTGTTCACGTCCTGAGGGTCCCAGGCGAGGGTCACCCGTTTGCGATGGGTCCTGCCCGCCATCGCCTCGAGCGCGTCGCGGCCGATGAAGTCGTGATCGAACTTGATGTGGTGGCCATAGCCGAGCTCGTAGGGGTTGAAGTAGTAATCCTCGATATTGGGCGAGTAGAAGCTGCCGCCGAGCGACCATTTGACCTCGTTGGCGCTTTCGGGCAGCCATTCGCGGAACCCGCGCATCTCTTCGCTGGAATAGATCGCGTGCACCGGGCGCGGGATCCAGCCGATTTCCAGCGCGGTGGAGAAATAGGCGAACGACCCGACCTGGCGCAGGTCGAACGCGGGGCCGGCCTCCAGGATCGCGGCCTTGACCGCTTCGCCCTCGGCCCAGGGGCCCCAAAACTCGTAGCCCGGGCCGCCCGCCATCGTCATGCGGAACGCCGACACCGAATGGCCGCCGATATTGAGCTTGACGATCGTGGTCCGCGGCACGTCCGGCAGCGGCGCGCCGTTGAGCTTTTCGAGGAGCGCCAGCGCGTTGGGCCCTTCGAGCTGGTAGCGGAACAGCCGGCGCTGGCCCGCTGCGTTCTGCGACAGGATCTGGTCGGGGTGGATCGTCACGTCCCAGCCGCCGACCTCGGCCTGGTATTCGAGCCATTTGTGCCCCGCGGCGCGGCCGACCAGCTCGATCTCGTTTTCCGCCTCGCTGAACAGGATGCCGTCGCCGACCACATTGCCGTCATACCCGCAGGCGAGATAGTGCCGCGCCTTGCCGACGCCGAATTTCTCCAGGTTGTTGACCGCCAGCGACTGGATCAGCGCCTTGGCGTCCTTGCCGCGCACCACCGTCGAGATCATGTGGAAGGACTGGTTGTAGAAAGCGACCGAGTTGTTCCAGGCGGATTGTTCGTCGCGCCACGACGTGTACTCGGGCTGCACGAGCGGCGGCGGCTGGCGCAGAACCGCGTCGCTCGACGGCGAGCCCTTCTTGTTGCCGTAGAGGTAGTCGACAAGGTTGGGGACCGTGTCCAGTTTGTCCTGCAAGGTCTGCGGCGCTTTGGTGGTCATGATGGATCTCCTGTTTCCTGTGGTGGGCGGCGCGGGACCGGCCGGTGGCGTGTGTTCCCCGCAGATCCCGGATGTCGGGGTCACGCGACCAGGCGCGCCCTTGTCTTTTCGATCAGCGCCGGGTCGATCCCCTTTTCGGCCGCCCAGGCCTGGGGCGACGGCCAGTCGGCGCGCAGCTTGTCGAGCATCATGATAAGCCCCTCGGGCGACGGCCGGTGGCGTGCATAAGCCGGCGCCTCGGGCGGGACCGGCAGGCCGAACGCCTCGAGATTGGCCATCATCGCCTCGAACACCGGGCCGCTCATCTCGTAATCGGCGATGATCTCGGCGTCGGTCACACCGACCAGGGCCAGGGTCATCGCGACGATGAACCCGGTCCGGTCCTTGCCGGTGTGGCAATGGACCAGCACCGCCGCGTCGGTGGTCACGAGGTGGTCGAGAAACACCGCGAGCGGCGGGCCGCCGCAGTCCAGCATGTGCAGCAGGAACCCGTCCGGGGTCTGGTCGATCGCCTGCATGCCGCCGGCGAGCTCGAAGAAGTCGATGTTGACGCCGCGCCCCTCCGCCCCCAGGAGGCCCGAGCCGCCGAGTTCCTGTCCGAGCATCTTCCTGCCCCGAAGGTCGACCACCCGGCCGATCCCCAGGATCTCGCGCGCCCGGGTCACATCGGCCGCGGTCATGAGCTGCGGGGTTTCGCTGCGGAAGAGCACGCCCGTGCGGGTGAGGCCGCCCTGTTCGAGCGTCAGCCCGCCCAGGTCCCGGCAATTCACGAGGCCGTCGAAGGCTTGCATTTTTCGTATCATCGAACTTCTCTTCCCATCGGCTGTGGCGCGCTGTGCGGACAACTCCGGGGCACAGGCGGGCCGGGCCGACGGCCCCGAGGGGGCCGCCAGCAGGCGTGGTTTGCAAAGGCGGGATCGCGCTGCGGTTAGAGCGGGCGACCGTCGAGGTAGACGTTGCCGTTGGTGCCGTCGACGGTGATCGTCTGGCCGGTCCGGATGCGCGACGTGCCATCGACCGAGCCGACCACGGCCGGCACCCCGAATTCGCGGGCCACGATGGCGCAGTGGCTCATGATGCCGCCGACATCGGCGACCACGGCCCCGGCAATGGCGAACATCGGCACCCAGGGCGGCAGGGTCATTTCGCAGACCATGATCTCGCCGTCCTGCAATTCGCCCGCTTCCGCCAGCGAGCGCACGACCCGCGCGGTGCCGGTGCAGATGCCCGGCGAGCCGGCGACACCGTCGATCAGGTTTTCATCCTGCGCGCCTTCGGGCGGCGGCTTGACGCCGAGCAGCCGGGTGACCAGCGAGTCGACGAAGGGATCGACCCAGGCGCCCGGGGTCGGCGGCGGCGGCGGCGTGCCGATGAAGGGTAGCGGCTCGATCTCGCAGCAGGCCTGGTAATAGGCTTTGCGCTCGATCACCAGCGGCTTGAGGTCGGTGTCGTTGGCCATCGCCTCGCGCACGTCGCGATCGTAGAGGTAGAAGATGTCGTCGCCGTCCTCGAGGCATCCGCGGGCCGCGAGGCGCTGCCCCAGAACCCGGACACATCGGCGCAGCAGCGCCACGCCCATCTGGTCGATGTAGAAGGCGTGGTCTTCGGTCAGGGGATAGGCGTATTGGGAATAGCCCAGCAGCCGTTCGAAGGTCGCCAGCCTGTCGGGATCGTCGGCAAGGCGCGCGCGAATGGCGGCGGTGCGGTCTTCCCGGCGGGCGACGGAGGCTTCGAAGGCGATCATCGGATCGTCGGCGTCGCCCATCGGCACATAGCGGGCGATGTTGCCGAGCGGGATCGCCGGATCGTCGACCCAGGTGGGGTCGGCGAGGTTGTAGACCGCGTCGCTGCGCCAGCCGAAATCGTGCAGATACGCGTCGAGCTCGGCGAGGAAGGCCTGGCCCGCCTCGGTCGCGGCAAGGGCCGCCTTCAGATCGCGCGGGTGCGTCGCGTCGAACAGCGTCTGCAGCGCCGGATCCGCTTTGACCCTGCGGCTCAGCGTCCACAGCCCATGCGCGGCATCGACCGGGCGGGTGTGGTAGCCTTGCAGGATCTGGTAGCTCTCGGTCGGGTCCGCGGGCTGCATGACCGCGTCGTAGAAGTCGCTGAGCGCGGTTCCGGAGATCAGCGCGAAGTTGATATGGCCGTGGATGTACCACATCTCCTCCATCCAGCGGCACATGTCGAAATAGCGCGTGAAGACCTCTTCGTCCGACAGGACGTCATAGTCGCGGTCGCGCTCGGCTTCGTTGCGGGCGCGGATCATCGGCAGCCATTCCTCGGTCCAGCGCTTGCCCACGAGCGGCACGGTCTTGTCGATGAAGCCGGGATAGCGGGTCATGCGATCTTCGATCACCGCCGGATCGGGATGCGGGTTGAACCCGAGGTAGAAATAGCAATTGGCCGTGATCGATCCGGTGACCACCGGGCAATCGTATTCCGCCTGGGCTTCGGTGAAGCCGCGGGCGAGCGTGTCGACGACCAGATCGCTCGACAGCGGGTGGATCGGCCGCGGCGCGTGCATCTTGTCGAAGATGAAAAAGCCGGGAACCTCCTCCGGCGGCGGAAACCCGAAATCCTGTGTGCTGGTCATGTGTTCCTCCCTGTGACCCGGGTCGGACACGGGAACGCCCGCTGCAGCTTGTGACGACGCTGCTTGTTCCGGCGATCGCCGGAGCGTGACGTTCTCTTCCTCCCCTGTCCGGCTGCGCCCCACCCTGTCTGAAACGCTGGCTGGTGGCACGACTGGACAAGGGAAAGGCTATTGACCTCCCCGTTATGCGTCCAATACTCAATTTCAATGATTGCCATGCGGGTTCGGCATGTCTCGCGGCCGACACCGCGCTGAGCACAAAGGGGATGACGCCACATGAACCTGAATCTCACCCATCTGCAGAATTTCATCCAGGTTGTGGAATGGGGCAATGTCTCGAAGGCCGCAACCTATCTGAACATCGCCCAGCCCGCCTTGAGCCGACAGATGCAGGCCCTCGAAGCGGCGTTCAATACCAAGCTGTTGCAGCGCCGGAACTGGGGGGTCGAACCCACCGAGGACGGGAAGCTGCTCCTGGACCATGCCCGCCGGATCCAGAAGGAATGCCTCTCGGCGCGTGAAAGCGTGCGCTCGAACCGGGAGAACCCGGCCGGCTCGGTCTATCTTGGGGTGCCGTCCGCCTATTCGGTGTCGCTGGTGCCGCCGCTGATCCGGCGGATGCGGGAGCTCTACCCCAATATCGAGGTCCATATCGTCGAGGGATTCAGCCGCGCGATCTACGAATGGCTCGCCAATGGACGGCTCGATCTGGCGATCCTCTACCGCACCAAGGAAATCGACGTCGAGCGCTCCTCGCCGTTCCTGTTCGAAGAGCTGGTGATGCTGAGCACGCCCGGGCAGTTCAGCGATGCAACCGGGATGGCGCTCGCGGATCTGTCCGAGAGAAAGGTCATCGCGCCGTGGCGGCCGCATTTCCTGCGGCAGATCCTGGACGCGAAGTTCATGGAAGTGGATGTGCCGTTCGTTCCGAGGCTCGAGATCGATTCCATGCGCTGCATGATCGAAATGGCGCGGCTCGGCGAAGGGGTGGTGATCCTGCCGCCATCCTGCGTCGCCCGGGAAATCTCGGACGGACGGTTGAACGCGGTCTCGCTCGCACCGCGTATCGGGCTGGAAACCGTTCTCGGCGAAACACCGGGGCGCCACCCGACCCGGGCGTCGGCCATCCTGGCCGATGTGCTGGTGGACCTGGCGTCCGATCTGGCCCCGACGATGGGATGGACCGTGTCTGCGGGGGCTTAGGACAGGGCCTGCCGGGCCCCCTGCCCCGGTCGCGACAGTGGCCGGCCGATATCACCGGCCGGGGCGGAGACGGGCGATTTCGGCTTCCAGTTCGGCAATTCGCGCATCCCGCTCGGCGAGCGCCGCGGTCACCTCGGCGGCGTCGAACCTTTGCGGGATGTGCTGCGGGCAATTGACGTCCCAGGCGGTGACATCGAACAGGATCGCGCGTTCGACACGCCCGCTGCCGCCGTCCGGTCGCAGGCGGTCGAGGAGGCGCCGATCCCCCTCGACCACGCGGGCCTCGCCCCAGAGCTTCACCCGGCGCTGCGCGCGGTAGTCGATCAGGAACAGATAGGCCCGGGGGTTTTCGCTGAGGTTGCCGAGGGTGATGTATTGCCGGTTGCCGGCGAGATCGGCGAAGCCCAGCTGCCGCTCCCCCAGCACCCGCAGGAAACCCGGCGGGCCGCCGCGGTGCTGGATGTAGGGCTGGCCCTCGGCGCTGGCGGTGCCGAAGAAGACGCTGGTCTGCGCGGCGATGAAGTCGGCAAGCTCCGGCGTGATGCGGTCGGACCAAGGCGCAATTGCCGCGGCGCGCTCGTAGAGCAGACGCGAGCCCTTCGCCTCTTGCACGGCTTTCACCGCGGGGGAAAAGGCGACATCGCTCGGGGCGGTCGGGGACGTGGCGGAGGGGCGTTTGTCCATCGTCACAGCCCGAGATCGCTGAGCCCGGGGTGGCCGTCGGGGCGCGGACCCTGCGGCCAGTGAAACAGCCGGTCCCCGGCGGCGATGGGGAGGTCGTTGATGCTCGCATGACGCTCGGCCATCAGCCCGTCCGCGTCGAAGGCCCAGTTCTCGTTGCCATAGGCGCGGAACCACTGGCCGTCCGCGTCGTGCCATTCGTAGGCGAAACGCACCGCGATCCGGTTGCCGTGGCAGGCCCAGAGCTCCTTGATCAGCCGGTAGTCGCGCTCCCTTTCCCACTTGGCCAACAGGAAGGCGACGATCTCGTCGCGCCCGGTGACGAAGGTGCTGCGGTTGCGCCAGCGGCTTTGGACGGTGTAGGCGCCCGCGACCAGGGCCGGGTCGCGGCTATTCCAGGCGTCTTCGGCAAAGCGGACCTTGAGGGCGGCGGTCTCGGGGTCGAAGGGCGGCAGCGGCGGGCGGGTCATGGCGGTCTCCGGCGATCAGGGCGGCGGTCTGGCACGGCAGGTGTCGGACCCGCCGCGCCGCTGGTCAAAGGGCGGTCAGGCCGCGAGCTCGGTGGCGACGACGGGGAAGTCGATGTCGGTCCGGGCCACCTCGTTGAGGTAGTTGGTCCAGACATTGAGGGCAACATGCTGGATGATCTCCACGATCTGCCCGTCGTCGTAGCCGGCGGCGCGCACTGCGGCGAGATCGGTGTCGGCGACGCGGCCCCGGGCTTCCAGCACGCGCAGCGCGAAGCGCACCGCGGCGTCGGCCTTGGCATCGGTCGAGCGGCCGGCGCGGTTGGCGGCGATCTCCTCGGCCGAGAGCTTGGCGAGATTGGTGCCGAGGTAGGTGTGGGCCGAGAGGCAGTAGCCGCAGCCGTTGAACTGGGCGGTGGCGAGCGCGATCCGTTCGCGGGTCGCGGCCGGCAGCCGGCCCTTGCCGAGCGCGCCGGAGAGGCCGAGATAGCCTTCGAGCGCGGCGGGGCTGTTGGCGACGAGACGGAACAGGTTGGGCACGCTGCCGAGCTGGGTTTCGACCTGTTTCAGAAGCGGTCGGGCGGCTTCGGGCGCGGCGTCGATCGAGGCGGGGATGGTGAGGCGATTCATGGGGTTCTCCTGGTGTTGGTGTCGATGTCCCGAAGATAGGGCTTCCGAATTATTGAGATAGATGGCAGGTTCGAGAAGAACCCTCTCGAAAAATGAGATCATGTCCGACCGCCTCGCCACCATGTCCATTCTCGTCGCCTGCGTGGATGCGGGCAGCCTGACCGCAGGGGCGCGCCGGCTCGGGATGCCGCTCGCGACCGTGAGCCGCCGGGTCGCCGCGCTGGAAGAGCAGATCGGCACGCAGCTTCTGCACCGCTCGGCCCGGGGCCTGGCGCTGACCGATGCGGGCACCAGCTACGTCGCCGCCTGCCGCCGGATCCTGGAGGACGTGGCCGAGGCGGAGCGGATCGCGGCGGGCGAGTTCACCCTACCGAACGGGCTGTTGACCCTGGCCGCACCGATCGTGTTCGGGCGGATGCATGTGGTGCCGGTGGTCGCGGCGTTCCTCGGGGCCTATCCCCAGATCGACGTGCGGTTGGCACAGGCCGACCGGCTGGTGAACCTGCTCGAAGAGCACATCGACGTGGCGGTGCGGATCGGTCCCCTGCCCGACAGCGGCCTCAGGGCGCGGCGGGTCGGCGATGTGCGCTGGGTCTGCTGCGCCGCCCCGGCCTATCTCGCCGAACGCGGCCGCCCGATGCGTGCGCGCGATCTGGCAGGGCACGATTGCATCTCTTTCGCCGGGCACATGGCGACCGATCGCTGGCGGTTCGGCACGAGCGGTGCGGAGGTGCAGGTGCCGATACGGTCGCGGATGGTGGTCAATACCGCCGAAGCCGCCATCGACGCCGCCGCCGCGGGGGTCGGCGTGGCGCGGGTTCTGTCCTACCAGGTCGCCGGGGCGGTCGCCGATGGACGCCTCGAGCGGATCCTGCGCGACGACGAGCCCGATCCGATGCCGGTGAATATCCTTTATGGCGGCGGTCTCGTGCCGCGCAAGGTCCGCGCTTTCGTGGATTTCGCCAGGCCCAGGCTCGCGGCCGCCTTGAAGCAGCGCGCTGGCTGAGCTGGTCCGGCACAGGGCCAGGGCGGGCGGGCGGGCGGCCGGACGTGTCGGGCCGATGGGTGCGCGGCGGATATCAGGGCATGGCTGGCCCGGAGCGATTGCGTCCTGCGGCCGCTACCGTCCGATCCCGGGCGCGCGCCCCTGGATCAGCGCGGGCACGCGATTGCGAATATGGGCGTGGAACGCGCCGACATGCGGGGGCAGCGCCAGGTCCGGTTTCCAGACCCAGTGATACTCGAACGCCGCCTCGGCGCCATCGGGCGTCGTCAGGCGACGGGCGCGCGCGGCGGAGGTCGTGAGCTTCGCGCTTGGCAGGATGCCGGCGCCGATCCCGATATCGGCCCATTGTTCGATGACCGGATAGCTGATCGCAGCGCCCGGATAGGGCGTGAAGGTCTCGGCATGCTGGGCAAAGAGCAGCTCCAGCGACCGGTTCAACCCGCAGCCGCCTCCGGTCAGGATGACCGGGCTCTGCGGAAGCATCGCGATCGACACGGCCCCCTCGCCGGGGAGCTCGCCCCCGTCGCTCGGAATGTAGAAAAGCGGATCGCGGTAGAACCTGAGGTGGGTCCAGCCCGGCGCGATCATGTCGCGGGGAACGACCGCGATGTCGACGGACCCGTTCGACAGACGGCCCGCGAGATCGTCGAGCAGGCATTCCTTGAAATAGATGGTCACATCGGGGTGCTCGGCCCGGTAGGGCTGCAGCGTTTCGTTCAGCACTTTCATGTCGACAAGGGGCGAGAGGCCGACGCGCAGGATCTTGTGCGCGGGATGCAGATAGGCTTCGCAGGCTTTGCCCATCTCGTCGCGGGCGTCGAGAATGGCCCCGAGATAGGGAAGGAGATAGGCCCCGAACGGCGTCAGATCGACCGTCCGGGTGGTGCGGTCGAAGATCTTCGCGCCAAGCTCCTCCTCGAGCTGGACGACCGCGTTGGACAACGTCGGCTGGGTCGCGTTGCAGATGTCCGCGGCATGGCTGAAGGATTTTGCCCTGGCGATCTCGCGGACGAACTCGAGCTGACGGAGTTTCACCTGTTTATTCCATTTTTCTATTAGTTCTATTTCGGATACTTATTTCACTATCAATATACCTGCCCCTACTTTCTCCGACAAGAAAGCAGTGCAGCCATGATCCCCACCTCCGCCTCCACCGTCACCTTGCCGGCTCTTGTCCTCGGGTTCGTCCTGGGGATCACCGCGCTTGCCCTCGTCGCCAACGAACTGGGAAAACGCGCCGGGCTGGCCGTCCCGGCCCGGCTGCTGCTTTCGGGCGGACTGGGGATGGGCGTGCTGGCGGTCGGCATCAAGGTGCTCATCGTCAGCGTCCTTGCCCATGCCGACGGCCAGGCGATGGCCGCCGCGGGCACGGCCCTGCGCGCGACCGCGACCGAAATCCTCACCATCGCCGATCCCGCCCCGCAGGAGGAGGTCGTCAGCGCGCGCCCCGCCGGCCTGCGCACCTGGCGCGCGCTCCCCGCCACGCCGCCTGCGCCGGCCGGAAACCGCATGACGCCGGAGAAGATCGCGCTTGGCCGGGTTCTGTTCAATGACAGCAACCTGTCGCTGGCGCGGGATCTGTCCTGTGCCTCCTGCCACGCGCTTGCCGAGGGCGGCGACGACAATGCCCGGTATTCGACCGGACATCTCGGACAGACCGGGGACCGCAACGCACCCACCGTCTACAATGCCGCCTTCCTGACGCGCCTGTTCTGGGACGGCCGCGCGCGGTCGCTCGAGCGCCAGGCCGAAGGTCCTTTCGTCAACCCGGTCGAAATGGCGATGCCCTCGCTCGAGGCCGTGGCGGACCGGGTCAGACAGGACCCCCGTTACGCCCCGCTGTTCGGCGCGGTGTTCCCGGGCGACGACCCGATCACCGCCCGCACCATCACCAGTGCGATAGCGGCCTATGAACGCACGCTTGTCACGCCCGACACGCCCTATGACCGCTATGTGAGAGGGGACGATGCGGCCCTGTCCGCCCAGGCGCTGCGTGGCATGGCGCTGTTCGACACGGTCGGCTGCCGGACCTGCCACATCGATCCGGTGTTCTCAGCGGCGGGCACGGAAAAGCCGTTCGGCACCTTCCGGACCTTCCCGGTCTACCAGGACCAGAACCCCTATCCCGCGCAATACGACCTGCTGTTGGACGGCCGCCCGGGACGGTTCCGGGTGCCGTCGCTGCGCAACGTCGCGGTGACGGCCCCCTATTTCCACAACGGTGCCGTGACCGAGCTTGAAGAGGCGATCCGGGTCATGGCCGTGTCCCAGCTCGGGCGCATCCTGAGTGACGATCCGCTGGCCGATATCCAGGTCGTCGCGGCTCAGGTGGACGACACCGCCCCCGGGCGCAACACCGGCATCGTGACCGACCGCGCCCTGAGCGCCCGGGAGGTCTCGGATATCGCCGCCTTTCTGCGGGCGCTCACCGCGGACAGTTTTCCGGACTGAGCCGCCGGCCTGCCACTGCAGCTTGGGGCGGGCGGCGGCGGGCGGCGGCGGGCGACG
>JAGRMP010000635.1:0-1379 GCA_020441225.1 Maritimibacter sp.
CCTGCCGGCGCAGCACCTCGACGGGGTGTTCCTCGAGCCGGTTCTCTTCGCCCAGCACCAGCACGGTCGAGGCCGAATCCACGGCCGCGGAGGGCAGCGCAGCGACATCGTCGAGCGCCGGTTCGCGGATCTCGACGGTCACGAAATCGCCGGGGCGGAACCCGGGCGCCGCGTCGAGCCGGGCAAACAGCAACCGGCCCGTCAGCCCTTCGCCCACCTCGGCGCTCTCGCGGTCGATGGAACCGTTCGCAACCAGATCGACGCCCGAAACCGCGAGCCGCACGGTCACCTCGGCGCGGGTCAGCGTGCCGCTCGCATCCACCAGCCGCGCGTATTGCGCGGTCGACAGCCGGAACGACACTTCCAGCGCGGTGGGATCGACCAGGGTCGCGATCTGTTCGTTCGCGGTAATGAGCCGGCCCTCGACCAGCGTGACCCCCGACAGCGTACCCGAGAACGGCGCGCGCACCTCCGTCTCGGCCAGCCGGCGGCGCGCTTCCTCGTGCGCGATCTGCCGGCGTGCGAGGGTGTTGGCGGCCTTGGCGACCCGCGCTTCGGCGGCGGCAAGCGCCGAGCGGCGCGACAGCACCGCCTGCTGGGCCGCGGCTTCGGCGAGCGCCGCGGTCTCGACCGCCGCCTCGGTGCCCACGCCCCGCGCGGCGAGGTCGCGTTGCCGCGCCAGCGCCTGGGCGCGCAGATCCACCTGCGCCCGGGCCGAAGCCAGATCGTCCCCGGCAATCTCCAGCGCCGCCTCCGCGTCGCGCACTTCCGCCTCGGCCTCCGCGAGGTCGGTTTCCGCAAGCGCCAGCGCGTCTTCGAGGTCCGAGGGATCGACCCGCACGAGGAGCTGTCCCGCCGCAACCCGGCCGCCCTCCTCGAACCCGTCGCCCAGCTCGATCACCATCCCGCCCGCCTGGCTGCGGATCTCCAGCTCGCGCCGCGCCCGCACCTCGCCGAAGGCCTCCAGCACCGGTTCGACCCGGCCCGGGGTCACCTCGGCGACGTTGATGGCATAGACCCGCTCGCGGGCGGGCCGCGAGAAGCTCTCCTGCGCCATCCGCTCCTCAACCGCAGAGCGCACGGTCTGCACCGCAAGCGCCAGCAGCGCGAGCGTCACGGCAACAAGAAAAAGCCCGGTCAGGCTGCGGCGCAGGAAACGCATGTGACTATCCCTCAATCATGCCCGTCTTCGGTGCCCAGGCCACCTTTGCCCGGGACCCACCGGGGCGCAATCGGGCATTGTTGACAAGGCTGTTACGGGATCAAACGCGCGCGCGGATCATTTCCGTCGCTTGTGTTCGTCGAGCCGGGGAAAGATTTCCACGAAATTGCACGGCGGGTGCCGGTAATCGAGCTGCGGCGCCAGGATCTCGTCCCAG
>JAGRMP010000635.1:1510-1958 GCA_020441225.1 Maritimibacter sp.
ACGAGACCAGCGCGAAGATCGTCGCAAAGGCGTCGATCTCCTTTTCATAGACATCCCGGTGCGCTTCCACGCTCACGTCGCGCCCGGTGAGCCCGGTGCCCCCGGTCGAGATCACCACGTCGATCTCCGGGTCTTCCGTCCACCCGCGCAGCTTAGCGGCGATCGCCGCGCGGTCGTCCCTGACGATATCGCGGTCGGCCAGCACATGCCCCGCCGCCTCCAGCCGCGCCACCAGCGTGTCGCCCGACCGGTCGTCGGCCAGCGTGCGGGTGTCGGAAACGGTGAGCACGGCGATACGCACGGGGATGAACGCGCGGGCGTCGGCATCGGTGATCTGGTTCATCGGAGTTCCTGTCGTCTGAGGCGGGCCGAAACGGGACCGCCGGGAAAGCGCCGCGCGCGCGGCGCGGATGCCCCGGCGCGCGCCGGGGCCGTCCAGCGGCTCACA
>JAGRMP010000093.1 GCA_020441225.1 Maritimibacter sp.
CATGCCCGCCTTCATGGACGATAACCTCAGCGGGTTCAACGGGTTTGAGCGCCGGTCAGGTCCCGGTGGCGCGCGGATGGCTCGCCTCGTAAACCTCGAGGAGCCGGGTCATGTCGACGGCGGTATAGGCCTGGGTGGTGGACAGCGAGGCATGGCCCAGCAGTTCCTGGATCGCTCTCAGATCGCCGCCCGCGTTGAGCAGATGGGTCGCGAACGAGTGGCGCAGCGCATGCGGCGTGGCGGTGGCGGGCAGGCCGAGCTGCAGCCGGGCGCGTTCCATCGCCCGCTGCACCAGCCGCGGATTGAGCTTGCCGCCGCGTAGCCCCCGAAACAGCGGCACGTCCTTCTCGACCGGCCAGGGCGAGAGCGTCAGATAGGCATCGACCGCCGCGCGGGCGGCCGGCAGCACCGGCACCAGCCGCTCCTTGCCGCCCTTGCCGGTGATCCGGATCACGTCCCTCAGCGGCGCGTCGGCCCCGGTCAGGCTGAGCGCTTCGGAAATCCGCAGCCCGCAGCCGTAGAGCAGGGTCACCACCGCCGCATCGCGCGCCCCGATCCAGCCGTCGGGCGCCTGGGTCTCGGCCACCGCGATCACCGCGCCGGCAGCCTCGGGGGCGAGCGGGCGGGGCAGTTTGCGGCGGTAACGCGGGGAGCGGGTCGAGAGCACCCGGGTCGGGTCGAACCCGTCGCGGTCGGCAAGCCAGCGGTAGAAGCTTTTCACCGCCGACAGCCGCCGCGCAAGCGAGCGCGCCGAAGTGCCCCGGGCACGCTCCTGCGCCATCCAGGCCCGCATCTCGCCGAGCCCGACCCCGGCCAGCGCCGCGCGACCCTGCGGGCCCCCGAGATGCGCGGACAGAAAGCCCAGGAACCCGGCCACGTCGGCGCCGTAGGCCTCAAGCGTCGCCGCCGCCGCGCCATCCAGCGCGCGCAGGTGGTCGAGCCAGCCCTGCAGCGCGTCCCGCGCGCCGGGACTCAGGTCAAGGGGGGGCAGATCGCGCTTGTCTTTTTTCAACATTTCATCAGCGATTACGGGCGGTTTTCCCGTAAAGACTCGCAATTCTTCAACTTCACGCCAGCCAGCGCCGCATCGCCCGCTCGAACACGCCGCCGAAGAAGCCGAGCAGGTCGGTGCCCTGGCCGGGCTTGAACTGATGCGGGTCCTCGGCGCCGAGCACCAGCATTCCGGGCAACCGGCCGGCGCCGAGATCGAGCCGCAGGCAGGCCTCGGAGCGGATCCAGAACCCGGTCTCGCCATAGACCTTGCGATCCTGTTCATGCACCTGGCGCAGGGTCACCGGGCGCGGGGCCAGGTCGCGACCGTTGCCGACGTAGCGCCCGACGAAGCCGGGCTCGCCGACCACCAGCACCTCGCCCAGGCGGCGCGCCATCGTCGGGCCCTCGTCGAGCTCGCTTTCCAGCACCAGCCGCACGCAGTCGACCTGCAACATCTCGGCGACTTCGCCGCCGAGATCCTTCATGAAACTCTCGAAATCGGCCGGGTCCAGCATCCGCAGCACCGCGCGGTGGATCAGGTTCATGCCGGCGAGGTTCTCGTAGGCCGCGGCGATCACGCTGCGATGGGTCTCTTCGAGCCGGTCGAGCCGGCTTTCGAGCCGCTCCATGGCGATGCCGCGCAGATCGACGATATTCGCCCCCATGGTGCGCTCGTTGGCGGCGATGAGCGCGCGCATCATCTCGTGGTCATCGAGGATGACCTCGGGTTGCGAGATGATCTGTTCGCGCATTTTCTCGGTGATCGGTGCGGTGCTCGTCATAACTGCCTCGGATGGTTGTGCGTGTTTTTCTGATTTGCCGCGACACTAGCAAAGGGCAGGTTGGAATTCTCCAACTTTTTCGCCATCGCGGCGGCGGCGTGCGAAAGTGACTCACCGAGGCCACACAGGACAACGGGCGCCCGATCGGGACGCCCGTGCAGCTTGTCTTCGAAACCCGGGAAAGGCTCAGACGATCTTGATCCCGGCGTCCCTGGCGTCCTTGAGGAAGGCGTCGAGCCC
>JAGRMP010000636.1 GCA_020441225.1 Maritimibacter sp.
TGGCCTTCGTGCCGATGTTTTCGAAAAAGGTCGAAAGCGGGCAGGGGGCGCAGGAGTTTGCCCGCGACGCCTTCACCGGGCTCGGTACGCTGCTGATCGGCTTCACGCTCGTGGCGCAGCTGTTCATGCCGGCGCTGGTGCTGGCGATGGCGTCCGGCTTTGCCGCCGACGAGCGCTTCGATCTTGCGGTGATGATGGGGCGGATCGCCTTTCCCTATATCCTGTTCATCTCGCTCGCGGCGCTCTTGTCGGGCGTGCTGAACGCGACCGGGCGGTTCACCGCCGCCGCCGCTGCGCCGGTGCTGCTCAACGTGATCTTTATCGTCGCGCTGGGCGCGGGCGGATATTTCGGCTGGGACATGGGGCAAACGCTCGCCTGGGCGGTGCCTGTGGCCGGCGTGGCGCAGCTCGTGCTGGTCTGGATCGCTGCGTCCCGCGCGGGCTACCGTCTGGTGCCCGAACGGCCGCGGATGACGCCGGAACTCAAACGCCTCGCGGTGATCGCGCTGCCGGCGGCGCTGGCGGGCGGGGTGGTGCAGATCAACCTCCTGATCGGCCGCCAGGTCGCGAGCTTTTTCGACGGCGCGATCGCCTGGCTCAACTATGCCGACCGGCTCTACCAGCTGCCGCTCGGCGTGGTCGGCATCGCCATCGGCGTGGTGCTGCTGCCCGATCTCTCGCGCAAGCTCAGGGCGGGCGACGAGGGCGGCGGGCGGCATTCGCTGAGCCGGGCGGGGGAGATGGCGCTGGCGCTCACCGTGCCCGCGGCCGTCGCGCTGATCGTGGTGCCGCTGCCGCTGGTCACGGTGCTCTTCGAACGCGGCCGCTTCACCGCCGACGACAGCGCCGCGACCGCGCAGGCGCTCATGATCTACGGGCTGGGGCTCCCCGCCTTCGTCCTGCAAAAGGTGCTGCAGCCGGTCTATTTCGCCCGCGAGAACACCAAGACGCCGTTCTATTACGCGCTGGTCTCGATGGTGGTGAACGCGGGCATCGCCATCGGCCTCGCCCCGGTCATCGGCTATCTCGCCGCCGCTTTCGGCACCACGCTGGCGGGCTGGGCAATGGTCGCGCTGCTCTGGCGGGGCACGACGAGAATGGGCGAGCAGACCCGGTTCGACGACCGCTTCTGGCGCCGGATCTGGCGGATCGGCATTGCGTCGTGGTCGATGGGCGCGGTGCTCTGGCTGGTCGCGCTCGCGCTCGGGCCGATGTTCACCACGCCGGGCTGGCGGGCGCTGGCGCTGGTGCTGCTGGTGGGGCTCGGGGCCGCGAGCTACTTCGCGATCGGCCACCTGATCCACGCTTTCCGCCTGTCGGACTTCCGCTCCGCGATGAAGCGCTGACCGCGCGGCCGAGACTCTGGAGGGGCGGCCAAAGGGCCCGTCCCCCGGTCAACCCGCGCCGCGCCGGGCCGAACGGTCTCAGTCGAAGACCTCGTCGGCCCCCACGCCCCAGATGTCCGCCTTGGTCACCCAGCCCTTGTAGCCGCCGGCCCGGCCCTGGCACCAGTCGGCGCCGCATCGCTCCAGCTCCACCAACACCCCGGCTTCGAGCTCGGCATTGAGCGGCGCCGCGAGGTCGGGGCGGCTGTAGAGATTGGCGCGGGCGCTTTCCACGAGCCCGGTGCGCGCGCCCGAAAGCAGGGTGTAATGCACCCAGCCGCCGACCCCGTCGCGGTCGCGCACCCGGCGCCAGTGACCGTATTCGCCGACAACCTCGAGCGGCATGCCCCGGGCGGTAAAGACCCAGTCGATCCGGTGGGTCAGCGAGGGGCCGCGGCGCACATTGGCCTCGCTCGCCTTGAGCGACACGAACCGCGGCAGCGGCAGGTTGGTCACCGGCCCGCGACCGGGCTCGGCCGCGGCGGTCTGCGCGGTCGCCGGCGACACCGCCGACAGCATCGCCAAGCCAACCGCCACCACGCGCGCGCCGCGCCGAACGCCAAGCGATATCCGCCGAATTCTGCTCATGTCCTGCCCGCCTGTCACACATCGGGAGCCCCGCACCTGTCCCGGCGCTTGTGCCTCCCTTCGTTCTTTGTCACGATGCGCCAAGGTGTGAAAAATGCAAGGGGCGGGAGAAACGAGATGCCAGGGAAAGGGCTCAGTGTTGTCATCACGCGACGCTTGCCGGCGGCGGTCGAGGCACGGATGGCCGAGCTGTTCAGCGTCACCCTGAACGAGAGCGACACCCCGTTCGACCGCGCCGCCCTCGCGGCCGCGATGGCCGAGGCGGACGTGCTGGTGCCGACGATCACCGACCGGATCGACGCCGATCTCATCGCCGCCGCCGGCCCGCGGCTCAAACTGATCGCCAATTACGGCGCGGGCGTCGACCATATCGACCTCGATGCCGCAGAGGCGCGCGGAATCGCCGTGACCAACACGCCGGGCGTGCTCAACGACGATGTCGCCGACATGACCATGGCGCTGATCCTCGGCGTGACCCGGCGCATCCCCGAGGGGCTCGCGCTGATGCAGTCCGGCGCCTGGAGCGGCTGGGCGCCAACGGCGATGCTGGGCGGCCGGATCAAGGGCCGCAAGCTCGGCATCCTCGGCATGGGCCGGATCGGCCGCGAGGTCGCCAGGCGCGCCCGCTGCTTCGGCATGGAAGTGCATTACCACAACCGCCACCGGTTGCACGAAACCGTCGA
>JAGRMP010000637.1 GCA_020441225.1 Maritimibacter sp.
GGATATCCGGATTTCTGGAGTCCATATAAAGGCCTAAGAAGTAACAATAAAACGCTGCGCCTGGCCGGGCCCGCGCGGGGGATTAACACATTCTTAACTCCAGCGCGGACGTGCCGACGGCATTTCTCGAGCGAAAGGTCAGCCTTCAAACGCCGTCAAACGCCGCCATGCGCCGCCTGTGCCCGGGATGCCGTCGGGGGCGGCCCGGAGCCTCCGGGGCGGGGCCCCAGCGCGCGGCAAGGGCCGCGACACTAGAGCGCCGGGTCTGCCGGCGCGTCCGCTGTGCACCGCCGCCAGGGCGGTTGGTGTGTTCCGGGCGGCGACCGCCGCAGCTGGGCTGCCGATCGCGCCGCCGTGGCGTTCCACGCGCGCGGCATTGGTCGCAAACGGCGGGGGCAGGGGCTGTCGGCACGCCGGGCCTGCCCGGGCAAAACGCGCAATACTGCCGGTTGTTGTTGGCCGTGCCGGTCGCGTGGCGTGCTCGACCGGTGACGCGGCGCAAAGCGCGCAGCGAGAACGCGGTGGCCGCGCCCCCCCCGGCGCGACGTCGGCCGCTGGATCGTTTGGCGCCTGCCTGGCGTGGCGCGCAATGGCAGGGTCGAAAACGTCAGGGCCGATGTGCGGGCCGGGCCGGCTCCGTCGTGCGGGGCCCCACCGCGCGGATGCCGTTCGTCGCGTTCAGCCCGCGCCCAGATCGGTCACCGTCCCCGCCACCCCGACCCACGGCCCGCCGGCCGCGCCGATGATCGGCCGCAATCCGGAAAGGTCACCACTGGCCGAGGCACGCAGGGCGTTCAAGCCGGTCCCCGGCGGGCGCGGACGGGGCGGCACGCGGTTTCCGAAAGGCGGTCGTCTGTCGGGTGGCCCCAAGCCGACAATGTGCGCATTGTGTCACAGGCGTGCACAAAGCGCACCGCACCCTGTGCTGCGGTTCCGGGTCAGGAGGGCGCGCCCGGCACGCCCCAATAAGCGGCGATATCGGCCATCAGCGACTGCGTGTTGCGCCAGGCAAAGCCGCCATCGGTGCCGACCATGTAGCCCACGACCCGCATGCTCTCGCCCCGGATCGCCTGGGCAACCACCTCGTCGGGGAAGATGACCTCGCGTCCGTAGGCTTCTCGGGTCGTGAATTCGAGCCCGGGCATGGCGAGGTTGACAAGTTCGGTGCAGGCCAGCTTGTCGGTGGTCGCGACCTCGAAGGCGAAATCGTAGGGCACGCCGATGTTGCGCGCGAGGGTCGCGTAGGCCTGCCGCCGCGCATTTTCCCCAAGCCGCGGGCGCAGGATCGCGGCAGTATCGGCCTCGATCAGCTTGGTCGCGCTGATGGTGCGCACCTTGGGCGTGACGGCTTCGACAAACAGCTTGCCCGCACGGATGTCATCGCGCAGCGGGGCGAGGGCCGCCAGCTCCCACAGCCCGGCGCGGCGCAATTGCGCCTCGGTGCCGAGATAGACGACGCCATGGGTAAACCGGCCCGGGATGATATTGCCCCAGATGTAGCTCTTGTTGCCGGTAAAGACGAGATCGAGCGGCTGGAGCTGTTCCGTGAGCGCGGCCTCGGCCCGCACATTGCCGGATAACCGGCCGGGAAACTGGGTCTCCTGGTACCCGCCGTACATCTTGGCGGAGACTTGCGGCCCGACCCGCTCGGCGAGCGCAAAGGCGGTCTTGGTCAACCCTACGGGATAGAATTTCTCGGGCTCGGCACAGCAGTGGAATCCCGCGGGCGCGACCTTGGCAATTTCCTCGACAAACCCCCGCTTGACCTCGGTATGGGCACAGGCCGACAGGATCAAAACGGACAGAAGACCGGCGAATATCTTTACGGAATGGATCACCTTCACCCCCCCAGGCGCAGAGTAATGCAGGGGTAATATAACATATCGAACCTTTCCCTTCGGTTAATTCCTGCGAGACAGAGTGTTTCCGGCCGCCCCGCCGGGTGCGGAACCGGCGGGTCTGCAAGGACCGAGGTTCGGCGGGGTGGGTCAGTCGTACCGGATGTAGTGCAACCGGCAGAAGCATTTGCGCCACTCGGCCACTTCGGGCGCGAGCGCGGCGGGGTCCTCGGCGGTGAGCGCCCGGGCGATCAGCCGGGCGAAGCGCGGCGCGTCTTCTTCGCGTGCGCCCCAACGCACGATCTCGGGCGTGCCGAGGCGCAACCCGTTCATGTCGCCCGCCACGTCGGCCACAGGCAGGCCGATGCCGCAGGCGAGGAACCCCGCCTTGTAGAGCGCCTGCGCGGCCCTCTGGCCGCCGCCGAAACGCGCGGCTTCGAGCGCGAACTGGTGCGAGCGGGTGTAGCCGTCGGCGCCGCGAAAGACCGGCATGCCCTCGCTCGCCAGCGCTTCCGCCATCACCTCGGCGAGCGAGATCATGTGCCTTGCGTAATCGGCGCCGTAATCGCGCCAGTCGAGCAGCGAGATCGCCAGAGCCGCTGATTTGCCCGCATCGAAATTCGCCGTCATCCCGGGAAAGGCGATGGCGTCGAGCCGCTGGGCCAATCCGGCATCATTGGTCACGATCAGCCCCGACGGCGGCCCGCCCAGGCTCTTGTAGGTCGACATGGTCATCACGTCGGCCCCCTCGGCGAGCGGGTTGCGCCATTGGCCGCCGGCGATGATCCCGCATTGGTGCGCGGCGTCGAACAGCAGTTTCGCGCCCACCTCGCGGGCGATCTCGGCGACCTGTGCCACCGGGTGTTCGAAGAGGTTGAGGCTGCCGCCGAGCGTGATGAGGCGCGGTTTCACCTCGCGCGCCAGCGCCGCCAGCGCGTCGATATCCACCGTGTAGCCGGCGGCATTCACCGGGGCCGGGTGGATCGCGAGCCCATAGAGCCCCGCCGCCCCGGGCGCGTGATGGGTGACATGGCCGCCGATCGAGGCCGGGGGCGCGATGATGGCGTCGCCGGGCTTCGTCAGCGCCATGAACGCATAGAGGTTCGACATCGCCCCCGAGGCCACCCGGATCTCGGCATAGCGCGCGGCAAAGGTCTCGGCCGCCAGCTCCTGGGCGATCACCTCGATCTCTTCGATGGCGTCGAGCCCGGTTTCGTATTTCTGGCCCGGGTAGCCGAGCGAGGGCCGGGCGCCCAGCCCCGCCGCCAGCGCCGCCTCGGCCTTCGGGTTCATCACGTTGGTCGCGGGGTTGAGGTTGAAACAGGTCCGCTCATGTATCTCGCGGTTCCGTGCGATCAGCCCGTACACCCGGTCCTCGATCGCGCCCGACCCGGCGCTGGCGGTCGTTGTGGCGATGGACTGGACGCGGGTCTCGGCGGTTTCCGGGACCCAGGGGCGGGGCAACAGAGCGGGCATGGCGGCACCTCGTGATGATCGTCATCACAGCAGAGCGCCGGCGCGGGCGCAATCGCGAAATCGCCCCCGGATGCCTCGCCGAAAGGGCTCGACAAGCCGCGCCCGGCCCGCGACGCTGCCCCGCGTGAGCCGACCGAGGAGCAAAGATGAAACCGCAGCACCCCGAGCATGCCCTGCCGCCCCATGCCGAGACCGCCCGCGCCACCGCCCCGGTGATCGTCTACCCGCCGGAAACCCTGCCCGCGCCCGACCTCGCGCTCTACCGAAGCGCGCGCGACGGGGCGCAGAAAGTGGCCGAGCACATCGCCCCCCCGCGCGACGCCTGCACCTTCACCGTGCAGGCCGGCCAGCTGTTCCGCATCACCTCGACCGACGGCCCCCAGGTGGGCGATCTCAACCTGTGGAACGCCCACGACCTCGCCGAGCGGTTCTATTCCGGCAAGACCCGCGCGCTCCACGGCACGCATCTGTCGACCGGCGACCGGCTGTGGTCGTCCTTCCCCAGCCTCCGCCCGATGGCCACGATCACCGACGACACGCTCGACTGGTACGGGATCGACCCCTACGGCGGTTCGGTCCATGACGTGATCGGCACCCGGTGCGACCCCTATACCAACTGCCTGCTCACCCATGATCCCTACCACC
>JAGRMP010000094.1:0-6421 GCA_020441225.1 Maritimibacter sp.
GCGGCTTCCCCCTCGGCGCGGTGCTCGCGACCGAGGCGGCAGCGGCGGGCATGACCGCGGGCACCCACGGCTCCACCTACGGCGGCAACCCGCTGGCGATGGCGGTTGGCGCCAAGCTCATGGAGATCGTCACCGCGCCGGGCTTCCTCGACGACGTAAGCCGCAAGGCGGGCCAGCTCCGTCAGGGCCTCGAAGGGCTGGTGGCCGTCCATCCGCAGGTCTTCGCCGAGGTCCGCGGCGCCGGGCTCATGCTCGGCCTCGTCTGCCAGCCCGGCGTCTCCAACCTCGACCTGGTCAAGGCCGGCTACGACCAGCACGTGCTCACCGTTCCCGCCGCCGACAACGTGGTGCGGCTCCTGCCCGCGCTCACCATACCGGAAGACGACATCACCACGGCCATCGAGCGGCTCGACGCCGCGGCGCAGGCCATGACCGCCGCCAAAGGAGCGGACGCATGAGACATTTCCTAGATATCGACAAGACAGACCGCGACGCGCTCCAGGCGATCATCGCCAATGCCCGGGCAATGAAGGATGCACGCGGCGACGCGCCCAAGGCGACCCCCGACGCCGAGCAACCCCTCACCAACCGCATGGTCGCGCTGATNTCGAAAAGCCCTCGACCCGCACCCGCGTCAGCTTCGACGTCGGCGTGCGCCAGATGGGCGGCGAAGTGATCGTGCTGTCGGGCCAGGAGATGCAGCTCGGTCACGGCGAAAGCATCTCCGACACCGCCCGGGTGCTGTCGCGCTATGTCGACATGATCATGATCCGCACCTTCGACGAGACCGCGCTCCTCGAGCTCGCCGACACCGCCACCGTGCCGGTCATCAACGGTCTCACCGACCGTTCGCACCCCTGCCAGATCATGGCCGATGTCATGACCTACGAGGAACACCGCGGGCCCCTCGCCGGCAAAAAGGTGGTCTGGGCCGGCGACGGCAACAACGTCGCCACCTCTTTCATCCACGCCGCCGGCCAGTTCGGCTTCGACTTCACCTTCACCGGCCCCGCCCAGCTCGACCCCGACCAGCGGGTGATGGACGAGGCCCGGGCGCGCGGTGTCGAGGTCGAGATCGTCCGCGACCCCGAAGCGGCGGTGCAGGGCGCCGATCTGATCGTGACCGACACCTGGGTCAGCATGCACGACGCGCTCTCGACCCGCGAGCGCCGGCACAACCTCCTGCGCCCCTACCAGGTCAACGACCGGCTGATGGCCGAGGCCAAGCCCGACGCGCTGTTCATGCATTGCCTGCCCGCGCACCGCGGCGAGGAAGTCACCGACCATGTGATGGACGGACCGCAATCGGTGGTCTTCGACGAGGCCGAGAACCGGCTGCACGCGCAAAAGGCGATCATGCGCTGGTGCCTCGGCGTCTGAGCTGGATGTGAACCGCTTCGGGCGCCCGTCCCGGTGGTTTCGAATTGTGCAACCCCGCGCCGCCTCCTAATGTGGGGACAGATCAAACACCGGCCCGCCCGCCCGCGGACCGGCACGATAATAAGAACCGGCAGAGAACAAGACGAGGAGGTAGGGATGACGACTGCGCTACTGGTTGTGGACATGCAGGTCAGCCTGATCGAGGACGAAACCCCCAATCCCGACGAGATCCTCGCCGCCGTGACCGGTCTGGTCGAAGCTGCGCGCGGCGAAGGCGTGCCGGTGGTCTGGATCACCGATTCCCGGGTCGAACCCAATCCCGCCCTGCATCCGAGCTGCACCCCCACGGAAGACGAGGTGCAGGTGGTCAAACACCAGCGCAACGCCTTCGAGGGCACCGACCTCGAAGCCGAGCTCACGATCCTGGGCGCCGAACGGGTCATCATCTGCGGCATGCAGTCCGACGCCTGCATCCACGCCACCACCCGCGCCGCCGCGGCGCTGGGCTTCCAGGTCGTGCTGGTGGCCGACGCCCACACCACCCATGCGTTCGAAAGCCGCGACTGGCGCGCGGTCATCGCCGGCGAGAACGAGACCCTTGCGGGCATCGACAACGTGAGCGTCCTGCCGCTGGACGAAGTCGTCCTCTAGGCCGCCTCCCGCCTCCCGCCCGCGGGGCGCGCGCCCCCGGGGTGCGCCCGGCCTCGGTTTTTCGCCGCCTTTGGGGCCCCGCGCCTTCGGGCGCGGCGGCAGGCGCGAGCCGCACAAACCCGGAGAGGTCGCAACAACTTGTGGTAAACTTCTCCGCAATTTGCAGATTTTTGCCATAATTGTGAGCCGGATAAGCCGGAATCCGGCGCGACCTTACATACATCGGCAAGACAAATTGCCGCGGCGTTAAAGACGCCAGGCCCAGAGGCCTCCACCGGGAACCGGTCGTCATCGCACATCACGAGACATTCATCGGCGCTTCGCCGCCGTCCACTGGGGAGAGTTCCATGTCCGCCACCGTCATCGCCTTCGCCCGCCGCGCCGCCAACCGCAACACCGCCCCGCTGCGCGCCAAAGCCATCCTGGAAGCCGTTGAGCGCGCCGACAACATCGTGTCGCTCGCCTCCTGGCGCGGTCGCGCACATCCGCGGCGCACCGCTTCCGGCGTGTTCTTCTGCACCGACGTCCTGATGACGACCGGCTGCACCGCCTGATCCGGAGATCCGATCTCCATCTTCTGCCGCAAGGCAGGTCCATGACTAGCCGAGGGAACAACCATGACCGACTTTACCGCTACCGCCACGCTTCTCGAAAAAGCCCGCGCCGGCCGCCGCGCCGCGCTCACCTCGCTCCATTCCCGCCTGGGTCACACCGACAAGGTGGTCTCGATCTTCGACAACGCCTTCCCGCCGCGGATCGCCGAGCCCGAGTTCCGCTCGGTGCGGGTGATCGCCGGCCGCCGGCCCGCGCCGATCAATCTCGGGCTGGCCGCTGCCTGACACCTTGATGTTTCCCCCGGTCCGCCTGCCACGCGCAGACCTTGCCCAAAGATGGCGGCGATGCGTTGGATTCTGGCAGGCGGCACGGTGGAACTGCGACGAAACTGCGCCAAATCACACTTTTGCCACATTCCGGCGCGACCCGCGCCTGAATTGACCCTCTGAGCGCCGCTATTTCGGCACAGTGCTTTCGCCTTCGTTACCGCAACGCTCGCGCGAAACGCTCACGCAACACCGCAAAATAAGGCTTTCCTGCGCCAAACGTGGCGGCGGTGCGGCCCAATGTGTCGCCCGGCGGGTGAATTCGCGGCCGAACCATGCAATTTCACAAAACCGCCCTATTCCGGCGCAAATGGCGCCTGATTTGCAGGTAATCTTGTCTTTATCGGAACGGAAACAAGACACGGGAGACACAATATGGCTGCCACCATGACCCCCCGAAGCTTCGCGCGGATCTTGCAGTTGCAAGGAGAAAGCGAGGCCGTGAGCCAGACGGACCGCCAAAAACGTCTGCCCACGATTACCAGTGCTGAGGTCGACATCATCTTCGACCAGATGACCCGCCAAACCCGGCGAACGGCCCGCGCGGCCTGAACGACCAACTCGGAACCTGACACTTCGGCGACACGCCGACACCTGGGGATAAGAAAATGCACACACAGAATAACGTCATCGCCTTCGACCGTACCCGCCGCGCCGACCGTGCGGGCCGCCGGACCTCCGTCCGCGCCGCCGCCGAAGAGCTTCGCGACAACGTCATCGCCATCGCCGACTGGCAGGGCCGCTCGCGTGCCCGCCGCACCGCCTCGGGCGTGTTCTTCACCACCGGCGTGCTGACCACCTACGGCTCCGCCGCCTGATCCTCCTCTTCCACTCCCGCGCCGCGCAAGCGACACCGCCCCGCGCGCCCCCCATTCGGAGAACTACCATGCTGTCCAACATCACCCTCCTCGACAAAGCCCGCCAAGGCCGCCGCGCTGCCCTCGCCGCCCTGACCGTTGCCCGCCTCGGCGACGACGACGACAATGTCGTGTCGATCTTCGACGAAGCTTTCGACGCCAAGTTCGCCTGGGTCGAGGAGCAGGGCACCAACGTGATCCCGTTCCCCGGCCGCACCGGCACCCCTCGCCCGGCGCTGCTCGCCGCCTGAACGATCCGCGGCGCGACCGGCGGGATCCGCCCCCCGCACCCGCCCGTCGCGCCGCCCCGGCCGTTCCCGGATCTCCGGGGATCGCCCCCGCCCCCCCGAAAGACTACCGCGCCGCCCTGCCAGGCCGCGCAGCGGGCCGCATCCATACGTTCCCCCGGCGGCGGCCCGCCCCTTCCCTCACCCGGTTCCGGAAAAGAACCGCACCAGGTGAAAGAAGACCGGGGCCGCGAACAGCACCGAATCCAGCCGGTCGATCAGCCCGCCCTGTCCCGGCAGCAGATGCCCCCAGTCCGCCACGCCCTTGTCGCGCTTGATCGCGGTCATCACCAGCCCGCCGGCATAGCCCAGCACCGAGACCGCCAGCGCCATGAGCGCCGCGCCCCAGGGGGCGAACGGCGTCACCCAGCCCAGCATCGTGCCCACCACCACCCCGGTCCCGAGCGCGCCGAGAAAGCCCTCCCAACTGCGCGAATGGTGGATCTTCTTGGCGATTCGCGTCCGCCCCATCAGCCGCGGCACGATGAAATGCGCAATGTCGCCGGCCTGCACCACGATCACCAGCCAGGCGATCAGCAGGATTTCCCTGCCGTCATACCCCGGGATCTCGGCCAGCATCAGCGCCGGCACATGCGCGGCGGCGAAAATGCACAGCATCAGCCCCCATTGCGTCTCCGCCACCCGGGTCAGAAACCCCGCCGTATCGCCCTTCACCACCGCCAGCACCGGCAGGAACAGAAAGGCGTAGACCGGGATAAAGATCGAAAACAGCCCGACCTGCCCGAAATACACCAGCAGATACTGCCCCGGCAGAGCGACGAAGAAGGAAAACATCAAGACCCAGTGGTCGGCCCGCCGCTTCGCCGTCAGCGTCAGGAACTCGCGCAGCACCGAGAACGAGATCAGCGCAAACAGCACCACGATCCCCGCCCGCCCCGCGAGCCCGGCCAGCGACAGCGCCACCAGCATCGCCCACCAGGCGTTGATGCGGGCAAAAAGCGTGTGCACGATCAAGGCCTTGCGCCCGGTCATATGCCCCCAGCGCCTGAGCGCCGCGGCCCCGAGCGTGGCCGCCAGGAGCGCCAGCACCAGCCCGGTAAAGAGCTGCCCGTATTCCGCGTGCGTGCTCATCCCTCACGCGCCTTTGCGAGCGCCGCCAGCGCGGCCCGGGCGCGGTCGAGGAACAGCGCCTTTTCCTCGCCCGGGGCGAGATGCAGCGCCGGGCCGAAAGTCACCGTGCAGATCAGCGGCACCGGCACAATCTCGCCCTTCGGCAGCACCGAGTTCAGGTTGTCGATCCACACCGGCACCAGGTCCACCTCGGGCCGTGCCGCGGCGAGATGGTAGAGCCCCGATTTGAACCCCAGCACCTTCTCCTCGGTCAGGTTGCGCATGCCCTCGGGGAAAAGGATCAGGCTCGCACCCTCGTCGAGCGCCGCCACCATCAGCGCCACCGGGTCCTCCGACGGATCGCGCGCGTCCCGGTCGCGGTTGATCAGCACCGCGTTCAGCACGTCGCGGCCGAAAAACGCCCGCATCCGGCTCTTCAGCCAGTAATCCGAGGCCGCCACCGGCCGCGTCGTCTCGCGCAGGAAATTGGGCAGCACTGCCCAGACGGTGGGGAAATCGGCGTTCGACGTGTGATTCGCGAAATAGACCCGTTGCCGCGGGATCGGCTCTATCCCGGCCCAGATCGCCCGCGGCGCCGTCAGCAGGCGCACGAACAGCACCAGCCCATGGCCCGCGATCGCAGCGATCAATCGTCTCAGCACGCGTCCCTCCCTGACGTGCCGGCACCCGGGTCCGGCGCGCAGAACCCGGGCGCGCCGGCGTCCTCCTCGCCTCCGGCGCGCCGGTCTTGTCGGTTCCGGGCGGCGGTCCCCGGCCTAGACCGGCTTGAAGCTCTCCGAAGTGGGGTCGAACCACCACAGCCCGCCTTCGCCGATGTCGTTCCAGATCCCGTGCAGCGTGAGCGCCTCGCTCTCCACCGCCTCGGCGACGAAGGGAAAAGTCATCAGATTGTCGAGCGAGACCCGCACCGCTTCCTTTTCGAGCGCATCGACGCAGGCGTCGCCCGAGCAGCTGCCCTTGACCCGGTTATAGCCCGGTTCGAGCAGGTCCATCCATCGGCCCACGAAACTCGACCCGGCAGCCAGCTCCGGCGCATTGCCCGTGGCCATGTCGTAAAACCCGCGCACCCCGCCGCAGTTCGAATGACCCATGACGATGATATTCGCCACCTTGAGCGCCGTCACCGCGTATTCCACGGCCGCCGAGGTCCCGTGCTTCTGCCCGTCGGGCTCGTAGGGCGGCACCAGGTTGGCGATGTTGCGGTGGATGAAAAACTCGCCCTTGTCCGCGCCGAACAGCGAGGTGACATGCACCCGCGAATCGCAGCACGAGA
>JAGRMP010000094.1:6426-6663 GCA_020441225.1 Maritimibacter sp.
ATCATCGCGCGCGGATGCTGCCCCTCCGAGGCCAGCCGGCGGTACCAGCTCTTGTTCTCGGCATAGCCGGTGGCTTTCCAACCGTGGAAACGGCTGACGAGCGACGAGGGCAACGGGCTGGCGACAGTCATGAGATCCCTTTCGCGCGGTCTGAATCACTCCAGCGGTTCTAGAGCAAAGACGCGCCCGTTTGAAGCGCTGGCTCGTCGGGCCGGTCGGGGGCCGGTCAGGGGGCGG
>JAGRMP010000638.1 GCA_020441225.1 Maritimibacter sp.
GAGGAGATCGACGTCGAGCATTTCTGCGCCCTCGCGCGCGCCCTCGGCTGAGGCTTTTCGAAGTGCTGCGCACTCCGACCCGCCCGATCTGCAAGCAGATCGGGTGACGCCGCGGGCTGCGCCCGCCGGGGCTACCCCGCGTCGACCGTAGGCAAGGTCGGGTCGGACAGGATCCCCCCACCGACGGCCGCCGCAACCCCCGTGGTGCCCGGGCAGGACGTCGGCAGGCCGCGCGCCACCCGCACCGCGAGATAGGCGAAAGCCTGGGCCTCCAGCATGTCGCCGTCGAGCCCCACCGCTTCGACCGGTTCCACTTTCCCCTTCAACATCTCGCCCAGCATCCGCATCATCGTCGCGTTCCTGCGCCCGCCGCCCGCGACGAGCAGCCGGGTCGGGGCCTCGGGCAGGTGCTCGAACCCCCGGACCACCGCCGCCGCCGAGGCGAGCGTGAGCGTGGCCGCCGCGTCCGCCGGGGTCAGCTTTTTGACCGCCTTGGCAAGCCCGGCAAAGGCCCCCCGGTCGAGCGATTTCGGCGGCACCCGGTAGAAAAAGGCGTCGTCGAGGAAGGCGTCGATCACCTCCGGGTCGGCTTCGCCGGTCGCCGCATAGGCGCCGTCCGCGTCATAGGGCTTGTCGCGCGCCCGGCGCATGAAATCGTCAATGAGCGCATTGGCGGGTCCGGTGTCGAAGGCAAAGAGCGCGCCCGCCTCTTCCGGCCGCGCCTTGGAAGGGTCGATCCAGGTGAGATTGCCGACGCCCCCGAGGTTGAGAAAGGCGATGGGTTTCGTCGCGCAGATATGGCGGGCGAGCGCGAAGTGGAAGAACGGCGCAAGCGGGGCGCCCTCGCCGCCCAGCGCCACGTCGGAGGTTCGGAAATCCCAAACCACCGGCTTGCCCAGCGCATCCGCCAGCACCTGGCCGTCGCCCGCCTGGTGGGTGCCCTGCCCCTTGGGATCATGGGCGAGGGTCTGGCCGTGGAAACCGACGAGATCGACGTCTGCGAACCCCGACAGAAGCTCGATATGGGCGCGCTCGACAATGGCGGCGGCCTCCGCCACCCGCTGCATCCCCGGCCAGAGGCCGAAGGCCTGGCGGATCGTCCGCCGCTCGTCGGGCGTATAGGCGCGGTAGCCCGTCGGACCGAAGCCCGCGATGGTCACGCCGTCGGTCTCGACCAGTGCCGCGTCGACCCCGTCGAGGGAGGTGCCAGACATCGCGCCCAGCGCCCGCCGCATGCCGCTTTCCTTCATGGCTTTCCCTCCAGCCTGCGCGCCGATATAGAAGCGCTACTTTTCGCAGTTATGGACGCGAGACCGATGACCTACCACCCGAAATCCGACTTCCTGCGTGTGATGATCGAGCGCGGCTTTCTCGCCGACTGCACCGATTACCAGGGCCTCGACGAAGCGCTGGCGGCGGGGGTTGTGCCGGCCTATATCGGCTTCGACGCCACCGCGTCGAGCCTGCACGTGGGCTCGCTCATCCAGATCATGATGCTGCGCTGGCTGCAGAAGACCGGGCACAAGCCGATCGTGCTGATGGGCGGGGGCACCACCAAGGTGGGCGATCCGAGCTTCCGCGCCGACGAACGGCCTTTGCTGACGCCCGCCCAGATCGACGCCAATATCGAGGGCATCCGCCAGGTCTTCGCGGCCTATGTCACTTTCGGCGGCGGTGCCACCGATGCGATGATGGTGAACAACGCCGAATGGCTCGACGGGCTCAACTACCTCGACTTCCTGCGCGACATCGGGCGGCATTTCTCGGTCAACCGGATGCTCTCCTTCGAAAGCGTGAAATCGCGGCTCGACCGCGAGCAGTCGCTGTCCTTCCTCGAATTCAACTACATGATCCTGCAGGCCTACGATTTCCTCGAGCTCAACCGCCGCTACGGCTGCCTGTTGCAGATGGGCGGCTCGGACCAGTGGGGTAACATCGTCAACGGGATCGACCTGACCCGCCGGGTGCTCGACCAGGAAATCTACGGCCTGACCTCGCCGCTGCTCACCACGTCCGACGGCAAGAAGATGGGCAAATCGCAATCCGGCGCGGTCTGGCTCAACGGCGACATGCTCAGCCCTTACGAATTCTGGCAGTTCTGGCGCAACACCACCGATGCCGACGTGGGCCGGTTCCTCAAGCTCTACACCGAGCTGCCGCTCGAAGACTGCGCGCGTCTGGGCGCGGCGGAAGGCGCGGGCATCAATGACGCCAAGATCGTGCTCGCAAACGAGGTCACCGCGCTCCTGCACGGGCGCGAAGCAGCCGAAGCCGCCGAGGCGACAGCGCGCGAAGTGTTCGAGAAAGGCGGCGTGGGCGACGATCTGCCGACGCTGGCGCTCGGGGCCGACGAGATCGGCGATGGCATTTCCATCGTCCAGCTCATCGTCCGTTCGGGGCTGGCCAAGACCGGCAAGGAAGCCAAGCGCCTGATCGCGGACAAGGGCGCGAAGATGAACGACGCCGATGTGACCGACGCGGGCCTGATGATCACCGCAGACGACCTCGGCGCACCGCTCAAGCTGTCGGCGGGCAAGAAACGCCATGCGCTGGTGACGCTGGAGGGCTGAGCCCGATCAGAGCGTGAACAGCCGGCCCGGCGCGCGTGCGTCGGGCCTGGCGTCAGCCAGCCGCGCCATGTGCCAGGCGAGCGCCTGGTTGCTCGAGACCACCGGCAGCCCGAGACGCTGCTCCAACCCGTCGATGATGTCGAGCGTGCGCAGGTTGGTGCAGGAGAGAAACACCGCCTCCACGCCCGGCTTCGCCCCCACTTCGAGCGCAGCTTCGACGATCGAGGCCGGGTCGATCCGGGCCACCCGTGCCTCGGCGGCTTCGCCAAAGGTGAGCGTCGCAGGCACCGCGAGCCCGTGCGCCTCGAACGTGTCGCGCATCGCATCGGCCACCGCCTGCATGTAGGGCGAGACGATCCCGAGCCTCTGCACCCCCAGCGCGGCGAAGGCGGCGAAGGTTGCCGTGAGCGGGTTGGTGACCGCGCGCGTCGTCACCTCGGCGCTCACAAGCTCCGCTACCCGGTCCGCGCCGAGGAGCGTGGTGCCCGAGGTACAGGCATAGGCGACCACGTCGAATTCCGCCGCACGCGGGAACAGCGACGCCGCGCGCGGCAGGTCGATCCCCATCTGGGCAATCGTGGCCGGGGTGATCTCGGCGCCCGACGGCACCCGGCTTACGTAGAAGGCGATGTCGGTCGCGGTGAACAGCCGGCGGAAATCCGGCTCGACGGTCTCGTCCTCCTGCAGCGCGATCAGCCCGAGGGTGGCCTGGGTGCCGATGGGACCGGTAAGGGCATAGGGGAAATGGGCCATCAGGCGATCTCCGGCAGCTCTGGCGGGGTGCGGGAGGACAGAAGCTCCGGCCCCCCGGCCCGCAGGACGATGTTTTCCTCGTGGACCATGATCCGGCCCGGTGCGATCTCGACCCCAGGCTCGAGGGTCAGAACCATGCCCTCGCGGAGCGGGGTCCGGTCCAACGCCGAGAGCGAGGGCCATTCGGTGAGGCTGAGGCCGAGCCCGTGGCCCAGCCGTCCGCCGAGCGGTTTGGCCCCGGCCGCCACCAGCGC
>JAGRMP010000095.1:0-4748 GCA_020441225.1 Maritimibacter sp.
TGGTGCCCAGGAGAGGACTCGAACCTCCACGGCCGTTAAGCCACTGGTACCTGAAACCAGCGCGTCTACCAATTCCGCCACCTGGGCACAGGTGCGTGAGGCCGCGATTTATCTCCGGCTGCGAGGCGTGTCAACGGGTAAAGCCGCAACTGCGCGGCCGGTGCCTTTCGCCTTGTCCCGGAAGGGGGTGGGCGTTATTCAAACCGGGAGCAATCTTCGGGAGAGTGCGATGTCGAAACTGGTCACCATTTATGGCGGTTCAGGCTTTCTTGGCCGTTACATCGCAAGCCGGATGGCCCATGCGGGCTGGCGGGTGCGGGTCGCCGTGCGCCGGCCGAACGAAGCGCTGTTCGTGCGGACCTATGGAACGGTCGGCCAGGTGCAGCCGGTTCTGTGCAACGTGCGCGACGACGCTTCGGTCGCTGCGGCGATGCAGGGGGCGGATGCGGTGGTCTACTGCGTCGGGGTCCTGAACGAGATCGGCCGCAACACCTTTGACGCGACCCAGCACGAGGGCGCCGAACGGGTGGCGCGGATCGCCGCCGAGCAGGGCATCGGGCGGCTCGTGCATGTCTCGGCCATCGGCGCCGATGCCAAAAGCAGGATCGACTATGCCCGCACCAAGGGCCTGGGCGAACAGGGCGTGCTGCAGCACTTCCCCGAAGCCGTGATCCTGCGGCCGTCGGTGCTGTTCGGCCCGGAGGACGATTTCTTCAACCGGTTCGCCGGCATGGCGGTGTTGAGCCCGGTTCTGCCCGTGGCCGGGGCGGACACGAAGTTTCAGCCGGTCTTCGTCGACGACGTGGCCAAGGCCGCGCAGATGGGCGCCGAAGGCCGAGCGACGGCGGGCGTCTACGAACTCGGCGGGCCGGAGATCAAGACCTTGCGCGCGCTGCTGCAGGACATGCTCGAGATCATCCAGCGCCGCCGGCTGATCGTGAACATGCCGTTCGGCCTCGCCAGGTTCTTCGCCTGGTGGTTCGATCTTTGGCAGAAGCTCTCCGGCGGGCTGATCAAGGCGCCGCTGACGGTCGACCAGGTCAAGAACCTGGCGCTCGACAACGTGGTGGCCGCGGATGCCAAGGGGTTTGACGACCTGGGTATCGACACGGTGGCGATGGCCGCGGTGCTGCCCGACTATCTGTACCGGTTCCGCGAATCCGGTCAGTACGCCGCGATCAAGGCCTCGGCCAAGAACCTGAAGACCTGACGGTCGCGGTTCGTGGCTGATCCCCCCGCGTTGCCGAGGCTGAGGAGCGTTTTGCAGTGAACTATCTCAACGACGTCCTCTTCGGCGTGATCGAGGGGATCACCGAATTTCTGCCGATCTCTTCCACCGGGCACCTGCTGCTTGCCGAGCATTGGCTGGGGGACCGGTCGGACCTCTATACCATCGTGATCCAGGCCGGCGCGATCCTGGCGGTGACGCTGATCTACTGGCGGCGGATCGTCGATCTGTTGACCGGCTGGCACGACGCCGAGAACCGAGATTACCTCATCAAGCTGACGGTCGCTTTCCTGATTACCGCCATGCTGGGCGTGGTGGTGAAGGCGCTGGGCTTCGAGCTGCCGGATACGATCACGCCGATCGCCTGGGCGCTGGTGATCGGCGGATTCTGGATGATTGCGGCGGAGTATTTCGCCGAAAAACAGGAAGACCGCAGCGCGATCCTGTGGCGGGTGGCGATCGCGGTGGGCATCGCGCAGATCGTCGCGGGCGTGTTTCCCGGCACCTCGCGGTCGGGCACGACGATTTTCATCGCCATGTTGTTGGGCACGTCGAACCGGGCGGCGGCGACGGAGTTCGCCTTTCTCGTGGGCATCCCCACCATGTATGCCGCCAGCGCCTTCGAGATCTTAGGCGAGTTGAGGAGCGGCAGCGGGTCGGAAGACTGGACTGCGCTCGGCATCGCCTTTGCGGTTTCGACCGTGACCGCCTTCGTCGCGGTGAAATGGCTGCTCGGCTTCATCCGCAGCCACCGATTCACCGCCTTTGCGGTCTACCGGATCCTGTTCGGCGGGCTCTTGCTGGCGCTGGCGGGGCTCGGAATCGTCACCTGAAGGCCGATTCGGCGCAGAATCGATTCGGTTCGAATGTGTCCTGTGTTGCTGAAATTTCAGGCGAAAATCCCATTTAGGTCAGCATGAGTTCCCTAAAATGGCGGTTTCGTCCTGCGGGAATCGCCGTATCTTGGTGAAACCCTGCAAAATAGGTCAGCAGAATTGCCTTTTATTTCGCTGCGGCCCTGTTTATGAAGCCTTCTAAAGGGAATGGAGACGGACATATGGCCAAGCAGCCCATGCTGAAATTCGTGACGGTCGAACGGGACATGCCCGAAAAGCGGGCGGCCGTGGAACGCAGTCACGATTTCGATGAAATCTACGCCGAGTTCGCCGCCGCGAAAGCGGCCGAGCAGGCGTCGCGGTGCAGCCAGTGCGGCGTGCCCNNCCTATTGCCAGTCGCATTGCCCGCTCTACAACAACATCCCCGACTGGCTCAGGATGACGGCGATGGGTCGGCTGGAAGAGGCCTACCAGATCAGCCAGGCCACCAATACCTTCCCCGAGATCTGCGGCCGGATCTGTCCGCAGGACCGGTTGTGCGAAGGCAATTGCGTGATCGAACAGTCGGGCCACGGCACCGTGACCATCGGCTCGGTCGAGAAGTACATCACCGACACGGCCTGGGAGCAGGGCTGGGTGGACGAGATCGCGCCGCGCGAAGAACGTGGCGAAAGCGTCGGCATCATCGGCGCGGGGCCCGCGGGGCTCGCCGCGGCGGACGTGCTCAGGCGCGCGGGCGTGCAGGTGACCGTCTACGACCGCCATGACCGCGCCGGCGGGCTGCTGACCTACGGCATCCCCGGCTTCAAGCTCGAAAAGGACGTGGTGATGCGGCGCATCGCGCAACTCGAGCGCGGTGGCGTCACCTTCGTGATGAACTGCAACATCGGCACCGATCTGAGCTTCCAGGCGCTGCGCGGGCAGCACGATGCGGTGCTGGTGGCGACGGGCGTCTACAAGACCCGCGATCTCAAGGGCCCGGGCTCGGGCGCCAAGGGGATCGTGCGCGCAATCGACTACCTGATCGCGTCCAACAAGGTCGGCTTCGGCGACGAGGTGCCGGACTACGAAGACGGCACGCTCAACGCCAAGGGCAAGAAGGTGGTCGTGATCGGCGGCGGCGACACGGCGATGGACTGTGTGCGCACGGCGATCCGCCAGGGCGCGACGTCGGTCAAGTGTCTCTACCGGCGCGACCGGGCCAACATGCCGGGCTCGCAGCGCGAAGTGGCCAATGCCGAGGAAGAGGGCGTGGAGTTCGTCTGGCTGACAAACCCCAAGGGCTTTACCGGGGATCCGGTGAACGGGGTGATCGTGCAGCGGATGCGGCTCGGCGACCCCGACGCCACCGGCCGCCAGAGCCCCGAACCGATCGAGGGCGCGGATTACACCGAAAACGCCGAACTGGTGATCAAGGCGCTGGGCTTCGAACCCGAAGACCTGCCCGAGGCCTGGGACGAGCCGGAGCTGCCGGTCACCCGCTGGGGCACGGTGGAAGCCGAGTTCAACACCGGCGCGACCCGGCTTGCGGATGTCTACGCGGCCGGCGACATCGTGCGCGGCGCCTCGCTGGTCGTCTGGGCGATCCGGGACGGGCGCGATTCGGCCGCCGCCATTCTCAAGACTTTCGACAGCGCCGCGGAGATCGCGGCGGAGTAACGGGCCCGGGGTCCGCTCACCGGACCGGACACTTTGCAAAAGACGGATCTCAGGATGCGTGCAACTGAAACCAGACCGCGCTCAAGCGCCGGGATCGGGCGGGCCGCCATCGGCGGCGCGGCGGCCGCGCTATGGGCGTTCGGTCCGGTGCTGCCGGCGCACGCCGTGGGCGCGGGCGGGTTCGTCCCGCCGTCGGGCTGCGAGAGCTTTGCCACGGTCCAGAACCGGGCCTGTTCGGTGTCGGTCATGTGGCGCTGCGAGGTCGCGCCGGAGGGCGATTTCTGGGAGGCGAACTTTTCCTTCGAGGGGCTCGAATCCATCGTCGCCTATGACCGCGACTACCAGTGGCTCGACGCGGCCTATTCCTGGGACAGTTCGCGCGAGGCCTTTGCGCCGCCCGCCGTCGACCCGATCAGCCGCGGCGACCTGCTCGAGACCGGGATCGACACGTTCGATTTCACCATGCACCGGGTCACACCGGATCGGCGCTACGACATCCGCGTCGTCGGCGCGGATATGCTCACCGGCATCACCGCGACGATCGACGGCTACATGCTGGACGAGGTGAAAACCCGCCTGGAAATCATCGATGCCGATGGCGTGGTGGAATACGCCTCGAAGGGTACGCAATACTACTCGCGCGACCTCGGACTGTTTTTTTACGGCCCCGAAGAGGTGACCGGCCCCGAGGGCGACGTGAGCACCTACGACGACAGACCTGCCGATATCATCCTGCCCGGCGAGCCGGGTTTCGGCGACACCGAGCCGCTTTACGGCTGCAACCTGCAGGATGCCGCTTTTACCCCCGCCGCGCCCGGTCCGGCGCAGAAGGAGATGACCGATGACCAACTTTGACGACAACTGGATGTCCGAGGAAGAAGCCCGGCGCAGCTGGCTCGCCGAAAACGGCATGTACCGCGAAGAGTTCGAACACGCTTCGTGCGGTGTGGGCCTTGTGGTGTCGATCGACGGCAAACCGTCGCGCAAGGTGGTCGAACACGGGATCGACGCGCTGAAAGCGGTCT
>JAGRMP010000095.1:4958-6687 GCA_020441225.1 Maritimibacter sp.
GCTATTACATCTACGGCTGGCGCGGGGTGCCCGTGAGCATCGAGTGCCTGGGCGAAAAGGCCAACGCGACCCGGCCGGAAATCGAGCAGATCATCATCTCCAACTCCAAGGGCGTCGACGAAGAGACCTTTGAGCGCGAGCTCTACGTCATCCGCCGGCGGATCGAAAAGGCGTCGGCCGCGGCCGGTGTGCGCGATCTCTACATCGCCTCGCTGTCGTGCCGGTCGATCATCTACAAGGGGATGATGCTGGCCGAGCAGGTGGCCGAGTTTTACCCCGACCTCAAGGACGAGCGGTTCGAGAGCGCGTTCGCGATCTATCACCAGCGCTATTNNNACACCTTCCCGCAATGGTGGCTGGCCCAGCCTTTCCGCATGCTTGCCCACAACGGCGAGATCAACACGCTCCGGGGCAACCTCAACTGGATGAGGAGCCACGAGATCCGGATGGCGAGCTCCGCTTTCGGCGACCTCGCCGAGGAAATCAAGCCGATCGTGCCGCACGGGAGTTCGGACTCCGCGGCGCTCGATTCGGTCTTTGAAGTGCTGGTGCGCGCCGGGCGCTCGGCGCCGATGGCCAAGATCATGCTGGTGCCGGAAGCCTGGTCGAAGCAGGCCGGCGAAATGCCCCAGGCCTGGGCCGACATGTACAATTACGCCAATTCCACGATGGAGCCCTGGGACGGCCCCGCCGCGCTCGCCATGACCGACGGGCGCTGGGTCTGCGCCGGGCTCGACCGCAACGGCCTGCGCCCCATGCGCTACGTGGTGACCGGTGACGGGCTGGTGATCGCCGGTTCCGAAGCGGGCATGGTGCCGACCGACGAGGCGACCGTGCTCGAGAAGGGCGCGCTCGGCCCGGGCCAGATCCTGGCGGTGGACATGCAGGAGGGCAGGCTGTTCCACGATGCCGAGATCAAGGACAAGCTCGCGGCGAGCCAGCCGTTCAGCGAGGCGGTGAAGCACATCAACCACATCGAGGACGTGGTGACCTCGGTCGAGGAGAAAGCGCTGTTCAAGGGCGAGGAGCTGCGCAAGCGGCAGATCGCGGCCGGCTTTTCGCTCGAAGACCTGGAAATGGTGCTCGCACCGATGGCCGAGGACGGCAAGGAAGTGCTCGCCTCGATGGGCGACGACACGCCGGCGGCGGTGCTGTCGAACCAGTACCGCAACCTCAGCCATTTCTTCCGCCAGAACTTCTCGCAGGTCACCAACCCGCCGATCGACAGCTTGCGCGAATACCGGGTGATGAGCCTCAAGACCCGGTTCGGCAACCTCAAGAACGTGCTCGACGACGCCGGCAACCAGACCCAGGTGCTGGTGATCGAGAGCCCGTTTGTCGGCAATGCGCAGTTCGACGCGCTGGTGCGCCAGTTCAACGCGCCCAAGGCCGAGATCGACTGCACCTTCCCGGCCGATGCCGGGCCGCAGGCGTTGCGCGAGGCGCTGACGCGCATCCGCGCCGAGGCCGAGGATGCGGTGCGTTCCGGTGCCGGCCATCTCGTGCTGACCGACATGGCGCAGGACGAGAGCAAGGTGCCGATGCCGATGATCCTGGCGACGAGCGCGGTGCATTCCTGGCTCACCCGCAAAGGGCTGCGCACCTTCACCTCGATCGCCGTGCGCTCGGCCGAGGCAATCGACCCGCATTATTTCGCGGTGCTCATCGGCTGCGGTGCGACGGTGGTGAACGCCTATCTCGCCGAGGACAGCCTGGCCGACCGGATCGA
>JAGRMP010000095.1:6757-7453 GCA_020441225.1 Maritimibacter sp.
TGCTCAAGATCATGTCCAAGATGGGCATCTCGGTGATCTCGTCCTATCGCGGCGGGCTCAACTTCGAAGCCGTCGGCCTGAGCCGGGCCATGGTGCACGAGTATTTCCCGGGCATGACCAGCCGGATTTCCGGCATCGGCGTCGGCGGGATCCAGACCAAGCTCGAAGAGATCCACGCCAAGGGCTGGCGCAGCCCGAACGCCAACGTCCTTCCGATCGGCGGGTTCTACAAGGCCCGCAAGGGCGGCGAGACCCATGCCTGGGGCGCGCAGGCGATGCACCTGTTGCAATCCGCCTGCGACACGGCGAGCTTCGAGACCTGGCGCAAGTATACGGCGCTGATGGGGAACAACGCGCCTATCCACCTGCGCGACATGCTCGACATCAAGCCGCTCGGCGCGCCGGTCCCGATCTCCGAGGTCGAGAGCATCACCTCGATCCGCAAGCGGTTCGTGACCCCCGGCATGTCGCTCGGTGCGCTCAGCCCCGAGGCGCACAAGGCGCTCAACGTCGCGATGAACCGGATCGGCGCCAAGTCCGACTCGGGCGAGGGCGGCGAGGATCCGGCGCATTTCGTGCCGGAGCCCAACGGCGACAACCCGTCGGCCAAGATCAAGCAGGTGGCCTCGGGGCGTTTCGGCGTGACCGCGGAATACCTCAACCAGTGCGAAGAGCTGGAGATCAAGGTGGCGCAGG
>JAGRMP010000096.1 GCA_020441225.1 Maritimibacter sp.
CGCGGCTATGCCTGGCTCGACACCGGGACCCATGCGAGCCTGCTCGACGCCGGCAATTTCGTCCGGACCCTGACCGAACGCCAGGGGCAACAGGTCGGCTCGCCGGACGAAATCGCCTTCGAGATGGGCTTCATCGATGCCGCAGGGCTCGCGGCCCGGGCGCGGAAGTTCGGCAAGAACAGCTACGGCGCCTATCTCGAAGGCGTCGCAAGCGAAAAGCGGGATCTGACGCGCCTGAAACGGAGCTGAGCGCCCGGGGGGGAGGGCACTGGCCGCGGCGGCGCCGGCGGCTGCGCCCCTGCCTTTGCCGCTGTTCCCGCCCCCTTACACCGCCAGCCCGGCGCCCTTGCGCAAGACCTGAAGCCGGGCGCATTCCGCCGCGAGGCCTTCCGCCGCGAACAGTGCCTCTGCCCGGTCGAACCGCGCCCGCGCCTCTGCGCCGCGGCCCCGGGCGGCGTCGATCAGTGCAAGCCCCGCCTCGGCGCGCGCGACAATGTAGCCCTCCGCATCCAGCGTCTCGGTGAGCACCTGTTTCAGGAGCGCCGCCCCCCTGCGCCGCGCCGCCAGACGCAGATAGATCGCGAGCGCGATGTCGGCGGGCCCGAGCTTTGGCCGCGGTCCGGGCGCTTCGATGAGGCCGCCGATGGTCAGCAGGATCTCGGCGCGGTAGAGCCGGATGAGCAGCCTGATCTCGTAGTGCCCGCTGGCCGCGAGCAGCCGGTCGCAGGCGCCGAGCTTGCGCCAGCCGTCCGCCAGACGCCCCTCGACGAAGCGCACGAGCGCGATCTGCATCGCTGCCGAATTGCGCGTGACCAGCTCGCCGCGTGCATCGCAGTGCGCGTAGATCCGCTCCATTTCCGCGACCGGCGCCGGCCGGCCCTGGCCGATCTCGGCGGCAAGCTTGAGGAGCGTCGCGACCTCCAGCACGGCGCTGTTGCCCATGTTGCGTTCGATCACCTCGTCGGCGCGCGCCGCCGCGGCCGCGAAATCATTGGTCTGAACCGAGATCAGCGCCCGGTTCCACAGCGCCATCAGGATCACATGGGTCTGGTTGTGGCGCTGGCCATAGGCCATGAGCTCGTCGCACAGCGCCCGCGCCCGGCCCATCCGACCGGCGCAACGATAGGCCGACATCATGTGGAACATGCGGTTGCCGTAGAGCGGGTCGTCGCTCTTCTGCTCGGTGAAGGCACGGGTGTCTTCGAACAACCGCTCGACCTCGGCCAGGCGGAACTCTCCGCTGTCGACCAGGAGCCGCATGAGCACCACCTTGGCATAGGCGATGGCCTTGGAATCGCCCAGGCGCTCCGCCATCTCCAGCGCCTCCGCCACCAGCCGGTGCCCGCCCTCGATATCGGCGGTGTGACAGCGCGCCTTGGCCGCGAGCGCCATGAGCAACGCCTGGGTCGGCGACCCGGCGGGCGTGAGCAACCGCGGCAGCCATTGGTCCGACACGTCGATCACCGCACGGAACTGGTCCATCAGATCGAGGCAGCGGATCCTGAGCGACAGCGCCGCTTCCAGCGCGTCCGGCGCGATCGTGCCTGCGTCGGCCTCTATCAGGAAAAACGCGCGTTCCATCAGCGACTTGCAGCTCTCAAGCGCGTAGAGCCCATAGGCATTGCGGGCCGCGATCTGCAGCCAGGCCACCGCCTCGTTCGGCGCGTCCGCCAGCTCGTAATGCGTGGCGAGCACATCCGCCAGCGCCGGGGCAGACGCGCCCGCCGCAGCGGCCACCGCCGCCGCCGCCGCCCGGTGCATCGGCTTGCGCGCGCTCGCGGGGATCGTCGCGTAGATGGAATCGCGAAACAGGATGTGATGGAACGTCGCCGCGCCCAGCGGATCGGCCGGGTCGCGCTGAACGATGCCCTCGGCGGCGTCGAGCAGGCCCGCGACATCGGGGCCCTCAGCGCCCATCGCCGCTTGTAGCACATCGAAGCGGAAGGTGCGCCCGAGCACCGCCGCCATGCGCAAGAGCGCCTTGGCGGGCCCGCCGAGCCGGTCGAAACGCGCCAGCGCCACGTTCTGGATCGCGCCGATATGGCCCGCGTTCACGGCGTCGCCATTGGCCACGACGCTATGCAGAAATTCTATGGCAAAGAAGGGGTTACCCTCCGAAATCACGGTGATCCGGCGGACCAGGTCGTCGCCCGCCGCCGCGCCCATCATCTCGCCTGCGATGATCGCGATCTCGCCCGCAGGCAACGGGCTCGCGTCGATGACCTCGACCCGGTCAGGCGGGATCTGCCCGATCCAGTCGTCCGGCCGGGAGGTGCCGAGCAACCGGAAGCGCTCGGAGGCCGCGCCAAGCACCGACATCAGCACTTCGGCGCTGAGCGGGTCGATCCAGTGCAGATCCTCGATGGCGATGCGGCAATCGGCGCGGCTGCCAAGCGCGGCGAGCGCCGCGGTCAGCGCCCGGCGCAGCGCAATGGCGTCCGAGAGGTTTTCATCCTCCCCGTCCCGCGACCGCTCGCCAAGCAGGGCCGTGAGCGCCGCCGCGCCCTCTTCGCCCGGGTCCAGCACCGGCGCCAGCGCTTGCGCGATCTCCGCCCGCGTCTGTCCCGGGCGCCAGCCCACGAAACCGCGCAGGATCTCGATCAACGGTGCGAGCGGGTGCGCCGTGGCCGAGGGGTGGCAGGCGCCGAGGATCAACCGCCGCCCCGGCGACCGGGCCGCAAACTCGCCGATCAGCCGTGACTTGCCGATCCCGGCGGCGCCGACGATCAGGCCGACGGGCCTGGCCCCGCCCGCGCCCGCTTCCCACCGCGCCAGCCGCGCCAGTTCCGCATCGCGCCCGACGAAGGCGCCGCCGTAACGCGCTGAGCCGATCGTCCGGCCCTCCGGACGCGGGTCGACACCGGACAGCCGGAACACGTCGACTGGCCCGGAAAACCCCTTGAGCGCATGGGCGCCGGCCCGGTCGAACCGCGCCCAGCCCCGGGTTTCGGCGCGGATGCTTTCGGAACAGACCACCGTGCCCGGATCGGCCAGCGCTTGCAACCGGGCGGCGAGATTGACCGGGCTTCCGGTCGCGTTGAGGCTGTCGTCGCCCGCGAGCCCGGTGAGCAGCACCTCGCCCGAGGCGAGCCCGACGCGCAGCGCGGGCGCGACACCATGGTCGCGGGTGAACCCCGCCGCCGCGACGGCCTCGATCAGGTCGAGCGCGGCGCGGCAGGCGGCGAGTGCGGCGCGCTCGATCGAGACCGGCGCACCGAACAGGGCGAAATAGCCGTCGCCCATCTCGTGCATCAGGACCCCGCCATGGGCTTCGACCCGCGCACGCGCTATTCGCGCGAGCGCGCGCAGCACCCGGGCACTCGCCTCCGGTCCGAGCCGTTCGGTCATCTCGGTCGAGCCGACCATGTCCACCATCATCACCGTCGCAAGCCGCATCTCGTCGGTCGGGTGAAGGCCCGAGCCGGAAGGTCCTGCGGCCCCTGCCGGGGGGGATTCTGGTGTCTGCGATATGGCCGCGCCCTCCGCTCAGCCGCCCTTGTGGGCCTTGGCGTGGGGCCGCAACACATCCATGATGCCGACCAGCACGTCGGGGCCCGCGTCCTTGCCGATGATGCAGTCGTTATGGGCGTAGCCGTCGACGAGGGTACGGGTGAACAGCCCGGCATCGTCCGGCATCATCCGCTTGAGCCAATGCAGCGTCTTGTAGCCGCTTTCCGGCAGGACGATCTGGTTGATGCTGCCCGAGATGATGTGGAACGGAAGCTTGAGCCGCTCGTAAAAGGGCAGGTAGATGTCCTCGCCCGTGGCCGAGACCGCCCGGCCCCGCTCCATGATCAGCCCGAGCTGTTCGAACGGCTTGGTGGCGATCGTGCCGAAGATCTGGCGCATCGCGTCATGGGTGGCCGCGTTGACGTTTTTGTGCGCGATCACAGGACCGTAGAGCCCGTAGATCCGGTGGCAGGTCGGGCTGTAGCACATCCGGTCGATGCCGAAGGGCGCATCCCAGTCGACCGCGTTATGGATCTGGTCGAGCGGCTTCTGGTAGGCCTTGGACGCGGGGTTGGGCGACACCGGGTCGATCTTGGGGATGCCCGTCGTGAGCACCTGTTTCACCGCCGTCCAGTCGGCCCCGTCGCCGAGCTCGTTGTGGATGAGTTCGACCAGCGGTTTGGGGAAGCCATTGGCGAAATCATGGGCGAGACCGGTTTCCGACTTGACCACGTTGAACCAGCTTGCCGCCGGGTGGACGGTAAACTGCATCACCACCAACTGGCGCACGGACGCGGTGGGCACGTGGCCGCCCAGGAGCGCCATCTGCGCGGTGAGCGCACCGACGCAGTGGCTCACGATCTGGAGCGATGTGGCGCCTGCGACTTGGGTGTTCGAGAGCACGTGTTTGACCGCTATCGGCCAGTCCTCGGCGGCGACATCGTCGAGGGTGAAATCGTTGGCCTTGGGGTCGTCGGGCGTGGGTTTGGTCTTGGACGGATTGAGCCGGCTGTCGAACAGCCAGACGTCGTAGTTTTCCTCGATCAGCATTTCGACGAGCGAAGTGTCGGTGGTGCGAAGCGCGAAGCTGAGGGCGGTGGTGGACATGCCGGGCGCGATCAGGATCGGCCCGCGCGCGGTCTTGGCGTCCTTGGGCGGGAAATGGAACAGGCAGACCTTGGGCGTTTTCTTGTCGGGCAAGAGCGTCGCGGTGCAGCTCACACCCGCCACCGGATCGCCGTCCGGTTCCGGCAGCGCCTTGAGGGTCGCGTCGGTCTCGGAGGGGAAATCCTTCATATAGGCCGCAAACCCGCCGTAGGCGCGCAGGATGCGCATGCCGAAGATCTGGGCGATTCCGGCGGCGAAGTATTTCTCGAGCCCGCGGGCGAGCTCGCCGGGCCAGGTGTCGGCGTCCGCCGCGGCGGTGCTGGCGAGCAGCGTGCGGAAGGCGCGGGTGAGGAAACCGCCCTTGGCGACAGCGGCGGCGAAATCGTGGGCCTTGGCGGCCTTGAGCGCCGCGGCCTTGAGCGCATCGACGCTCTCGGCGCCGTCGAACCCGGTGGCGAGGGTCGTGGCCTGCGCCGCGAGGTCCTGCAGATCGAGCCGGACGATGCCCTGCTGCGCGGTTTCGGGGCTGGCCGGGTCGGCCGGCGTCAGATCGACGAAGAGCGTGGTGAGGTCTTTCCACCAGAACGAGCCGGTGCGGCGGCGCAGGATCTTGGTGCCGGACATTTTCCAGACCGGCTTGGGGTCGCCCGACAGGTGCAGATCGCCGGTGTAGGTCATCAGCCAGGTTTCGACCCGGTCGGGGTCCTGCCCGAGCAGATCGAACCGGCCGTTCCGGACTTCGTAGGCGGTCGCGGTGCCGTCCCGCGCGGTCAGGGTGACCGTCCCGCCCAGCGTGGCGCCCATGACCTCGGCGATGACCTGACCGGAGGCGTCGCGTCCGCCCGCCTCTGCCGCGGTGACCGAAAGCGCCGCCTGCATCCGCAGACCGCCGGTTCGGCCCAGCGCTTCGGCGATCTCATAAGGGTCGCTGATCTGCGCATCCGAGGGCGTGCGACGGTCGGACAGGAAGCCTTCCATCGTCTCGTCGAAGGCAAAGCTCGGGAAGACATCACCGAACCGGTCGAAGAAGGCGGCGAGGAAGGGCGCGAGCGGGGCTTTCGCGTGGTCGGTGATCGCATCGCTGAGCGCGGTGAGATCGTCGGAAAACGCGCCGAAGGCGGGGCCGATGTCGTTCGGCAGGTCGGCTTCGGCGAGGAAATCGGTGAGGAAGGCGTTCCAGGCCTGGGTGTCGGGATCGGTGAAGACCTGTTCGACCAGCGCCGACATCGCCACGCCGGCCCCGAGCGCACCGAGGTTCTGGCAGGCGGCTTCGATGCCGCGGGCGGCGGCGGCGGAATAGCCGATGTCGGTGGCGAGGGTCTGCCAGTCGGGTCCGCCGCTTGCGGATGCGGCCGGGGCAGCGGGCAATTTCGCGGGCTTTGCGGGCGTGCCGGGGGCTTTCGGCGCGCCGACGAGCCGGTCCATCGCCCGTTCGGTGAGCGCCGAGATGGTGAGGAGCGGGTTGACCCCGAGCGAGGTGGGGATGATCGAGCCGTCGCAGACCAGGAGCGTGTCATGCACCGCGCCGGTGCCGTCGCCGGTGTAGACCCGGCAGTCGGCGTCGGTCACCCCGTCGGCCTCGCTGTCCGACATCGGGCAGCCGCCGAGCGGATGGACCGAGACCACCTTGCGCCCGAAGCCTTCCTGCCAGATCGGGTTGCCGATATAGCTCGCCCAGATCGCCGCGGACGCCTCGGAGAGCTTGGCGTGGTCGTTGGCGTAGGCCGGGTCGTCGCCCGCGCCCGCCCAGGCGACATGGACGAGCGGCGGCACGTCGCCCGCAGGCGGCGTTTCGGCCAACTCCAGAACCCCGGACGCGCTGTCGTGCGACATCACCAGGTAGCTCTGCATCCGGGTCATCACACCGGTGTAGCACAGCGCTTCCGGGTCACCGCCCGCCTGCAGCGCGTCGCCAAGCTCGGCAAGCGCATCGAGCCGGTCCTGGGTGTCGGGCAGCGCGAAATAATCGGCCGCGAGCACGTCCTGCAGGAACAACGCGGGCGGATAGAGTGTGGCGAAGGGCCCGGGCGCGGTGCCGTCTTCGATGACGAGGCCGTTTGCCACCGGCCCCTTGTCCATGTCGACCCGGATCACCCCGGTGATACAGGGCCCGGGCTGGTAGGGGCCGGGTGTGTAGGGCAAGGGCTCGGGCGTGTGGATGCCGGCGCCGATGCTGTAGAGTGCGTCCGGCGCTTTGGGATCGCCGGAACTGCCGGGCAGGTTGGCGCCGAAGCCGAAGCCGAGCGTGTCGCCGTTGGTCGAGAATTTCTGGCCGAGAGACTTGGAGACGGTCGGCCCGCCCTTGGCCTTGCTGGAGCGCAGGAGCACTTCGGTGCTCCCGAGCGCGCCGGCGGCCAGGATGACCATGCCTGCTTTGATCTCGACCGGCGTCTGGCCGTCGAACGCCTTGGTGCGGTCATAGACCGACACGGTCCAACCCGCGCCGTCATGCAGCACCGTATCGACCTCGGCCTCGGTCACGATGGTGGCGCCGCTGCGGTGCGCATCCGGCAGGTAGTTCATGAGCAGCGTGTTTTTGGCGCCGTAATTGCAGCCCGAACAGCAATCCCCGCACATCGTGCAGGCTTCCTGCGGGAAGCCGAAGGCGTTGGGGCCGGTCTCGAAGGTGACGTTGATCTCGGCCCGCTCGACCGGCTGACCCATCGCCCTGGCGCTCTGCTCAAGCGCGCGCAGCTTGGGCAGGTCGATCCCGGCGGGGAGCGTGGTGGCGCCGAGGTTTTTCGTCACTCGGTCGAAATAGTCGGAGAGCACGTTGCGCCGCTCGGGTCCGGCGGTCTTGAACGCGGCGGGCCAGCCCTCGTCGAAGACCCGCATGTCGGGACGGATCGAGACGCCCGCATTGACCAGCGAACCGCCGCCGAGCCCGTTGCCGAGGATGACGTTGACGTCCGCGCCCACGCGCAGCTCCATCATCCCGTTGGCGTCCGAGCGCAGCCGGCCCTTGCGCGCGGTGACCACCTGCAGCTCGGCTTGTGCGCCTGCGAGGTCGGTCGGGTAGTCCGGCGGCAGGATCTCGCGGCCACGTTCGAGCAGGCAGACGCGCTTGCCCGCGCCCGCGAGCCGCGAGGCGGCGATGCTGCCGCCGTAACCCGAGCCGACGATCACCACGTCGAACGCCTTCGCGGGGAGCTTTGCGAGCGGGATCGAGATCGGGTCCATCCGGACTTTGTGTGGGGGGGTGGGCTGAGGGGGAGCGGTCATTGGGTCATGTCCTCGACCTCTTGCCCGGAGCCGCCAAACGCCTGCAACCGGTTCATGATGAATGCCTGTTTGTCCAGGTATCCCGCCGCCGCGGCCTTGGTGAAGGTCGCCCAGGGGGCGGCGGTGTCTGCGAGCGCCGCCGCGAGCGCGGTGGCCAGCGGGTTGGCGCAGCCGGGGGTGGCCGGGTCGTAGTCGGGGCAGTCGGCCGTCGCGACATGGACGGCCGGCGGCGCAGCCCCCGGCCCGGTCGCGGTCGCGTCGTGCTGCGGCACGTTGCACAGCCTCAAAGCGGCGGTGTTGAGATCGGCGTCGATAAAGACAAGCCCCGCCCCGAGCTTCGTGCCGAACATCGGCGTGTCGAGAACCCAGCCGCCGGTGTTGTAGATCGCGGGCGGCATGGCGACGCCCGGGAGTGGCAGCCGGGCTTCGAAAGGTTTGTGGGTATGGCCGAAGATGAAGGTGAGCTCCTCCATCTTCGCCCCCTGCCCCGCTTCGGCGATCTGGCTCAGGACCGTACCGGAGAGATAGGCCTTGAGCCCGGCGAGGCTGTCCTCGCTCAGGGCCGCGAAATAGCTGAAGCGCTCCAACTGGCCGTAGCTGCCGATGACGGAATCGACCAGCGCCTCGGACGCGATCCCGGCGAGCTGTTTCGCGGTCGCGCTGCGCGGCAGCGGCAGGCGGCTCCCGAGCCTGGCGGCGAGGATCTGCGCCAGCCTGCGGTTGAAGCGCACATCCGCGCCGCCGGTCACCTCGGCATCGTGCGCGCGCATGATCTCGGCCCCGAGCCGGCCGTCGTCGCCGTCGTTCGACCACAGGAAGTCGATCCAGTTCGCGTTGAGCTGTTCGAGCGTTTCGGCGTCGTAGGAGATCCCGGGGCGGCCTTCGAGCGCGGCCGTGAGGCTCGACATCGCGTGATAGGCCGCCTCGATGAAATGGCCGTGGTGCAGGACGACGACCCGTTTGCCGTCACCCGAAACCAGCCCCATGTTGGGATAGACCGTGGTGACGCCCGCGAAGCCGTGGCGGCGCGCCACCGTGTCGAGCAGCGCCGCCACCGGCAGGCCGCCCGGGTCGGCGAAGGCGGGAGTGGTGTGACGGAACTGTGCGCCGGTCGGAGCTGAACCGTGGCCCGGGGCTGCCATGTTCTGGAAACGGGTCACGGTCCAGAGCTCGTGGTCGTGGTTGCCCGGCACGAAGACGAAGGGCCCGAGCCAGTCGGCCGCGCCGGCCTGCGCCAGCGCCGCCATCAACGCCTCGAAGGCCGCGAGCGCGTTTTCGGGCGTGCCGAGCGAGAGGTCGAGCACGTCGCCGAGCAGCACGAGCTGCGGCTTTTGCGCCGGGGGACCGGAAGGGTGGAGCGCCTTGAGCGTCGCGACGAGCCCGGCGCAGAGCGCGTCGCGCAGCTCGGCGACAGCGCCACCGGCATGCGCCCCTCCGGTTGCAGGCGCATCGGTCAGGAGCGCAGTCGCCGCGCCCAGATGCAGATCGGAAATGCAGACAAACTGAATCTGTGCCACGCCGCCCCCAATGCTTTCGGCGATGATAGCAAATACCGGGATACACAGGGAAAAAAATCGGCGGCCCCGCGCGCCCGGGGTTCGAAACGCCGCAACCGCCGTCGGCCCCGGCGATAAATGCACCGCTGGACCGGTCAGCAACCCGGGGGTGCACCCCACCCGCAAAAAGTTTGCAAGTACGCACTTCGGGCATTGGCGGGCCGCCGAACCCGTGCGACGATTTGGCCCTGTGACCCGCATGCGCGGGCTGGCAATGATCGGCGGATGGAAATCGGGCGCCCGGTGACGGCGGCGCCACGACACCATCGAGCGGCAGGACAGGAGACGACAGGATGGGTGCACTTGCCCGGGCCGGCGCGGGGCTCGCTATTTCGGGGGCGGCGCTCGCCCTGGTCCTGACCGCAGGCGCGATCACCTATCGCGCCTGGGAACAGGGGCCGGTCGAGACCGAAGCCGCGCGCACGCCGCGCGAACGCGCCTACGCGGTCGAGATCGCGACGCTGGAGCCCGCGACGGTCACCCCGATCATCACCGCCTACGGGCGGCTCGAAAGCGGGCGGACGCTCGAGCTGCGCGCGCCGCTCGCGGGCACGCTGGTCGAGCTTGCGGGCGCGTTCCGCGACGGGGGCGCGGTCGCCGAGGGCGATCTGCTCTACCGGATCGACCCGGCCAAGCTCGAAACCGCGCTGGCACTCGCCGGGACCGACGTTGCCGAGGCCGAAGCCGGGCTCGCTGAGGCGCGTGCGGCGCTGGAACTGGCGAAGCTCGAAGCCGAGGCCGCCCAGCAACAGCTCGACCTGCGCGACCAGGCGCTCGCCCGGCAGAAGGACCTGAGCGACCGTGGCGTCGCCACCGCCGCCGAGCTGGAAACCGCGACCCTCGCGCGCGCCGCCGCCCAGCAGACGCTGATCAACCGCCAGCAGGTCGTCGCCGGCGACGAGGCCGGGGTGGCCCAGGCCGAGATCACCCTCGACCGCCGCCGGATCGCCGAGACCGAGGCGCGCCGGGCGCTGGAAGACGCCAGCCGCACTGCGCCGTTTGCGGGCGTGCTCGCCGACGTGACGGCGGAGCCGGGCGGGCTCGTTTCCGCCAATGAACGGCTCGCGGTGCTGATCGACCCGGCCGATATCGAGGTCGCTTTCCGGGTGACATCGAACCAGTTTTCCCGCCTGCTGAACGATCAGGGCAGCCTGCGCAAGGCCGACATGGTGGTCGAGGTGCAGCGCGGCCGACAGATCACTGAACTGCCCGCCAGGCTCGACCGGGCGGGCGCGGAGATCGCCGAGGACAAGGTCGGACGGCTGGTCTACGCCAAGCTCGTCGAACCGGATGCGAGTTTCATCCAGCCCGGCGACTTCGTCACAGTCCGCATCCCCGAACGGCCGCTCGACAATGTCGCCACCATCCCCGCATCGGCGGCGACGACGGACGGGCGGATCCTGCTGCTGGGCGCCGACAACCGCCTCGAAGAGGCACAGGCGACGCTCCTGCGCCACCAGGGCGACGCGTTGATCGTCACTGACGTACCCTTTGGTCGGCAATACGTGACCGCGCGTGCGCTGCAGCTCGGCACCGGCATCCAGGTGACGCCGGTCGCGCCCGCCGCACCGGACGCCGAAACCGTCGCGCCAGCGGCGGCGGACACGCCCGCCGCGCCCGAAGCCGACACCATCGCGCTCGACGACGACCGCCGCGCCGCCATCGTCGCCTTCATCGAGGCGAGCGAGAAGATGAAGCCTGAGAAGAAGGCGCAATGGCTCGAAGAGCTGAGCCGCCCCGAGGTGCCGCGCGCGACGGTCGAGAAGTTTGAAACCATGATCGCGGGGGGCCAGTGATGGCCGGGGACACGACCGAAAGGGCGGGCGGCGTGCTGAGCTATTTCACCCGTCACCGCACCGCGGCAAGCTTCCTCATGGTGGTGATGCTGGCGCTCGGGCTGGTCGCCGCGACCAAGATCCGCTCGCAATTCTTTCCCGACGTGGTGGTCGACACGGTCACTGTCTCCGTCGCCTGGGACGGCGCCGGTCCGGAAGAGCTCGACCGCTCGGTGGTCGCGCTGCTCGACCCCGCGTTGCAGGGCGTCGAGGGGGTGACCGGTTCGTCCGCCGTCTCCAAGGACAATGCCACCACGATCACCCTGACCTTCGTTCCCGGCTGGGACATGGCGCGCGCCACCGAGGACGTGAAAGCCGCCGTCGAGGGCGTGCGCAGCCTGCCGGACACCACCGAGGAGCCGGTCGTGCGCCGGGGCGTGTGGAAGGACAAGGTGACCGAGGTGGTGATCTGGGGCGACATCGCCCCCGACCAGATCGTCCAGATCGGCGACGATTTCGTCGCCCTGCTCTACCGCGCCGGCATCACCCGCACCGCGATCACCGGGGTGGCGGCGCCGCAGATCGACGTCGCCGTGCCGGAGACGGCGCGGATCCGCCACGACATCTCGCTCAAGGAGGTGGCCGACGCCATCGCCCGCGAGATCGACACAAGGCCCGCGGGCGACGTGGCGGGCGGCGGGGCCCGGCTGCGCGCGGGCACCGAGACACGTTCGGCGGACGAGATCCGCGACCTCGTGGTGCGCACCAACCCCGACGGTTCGCAGCTCTACCTGCGCAACCTCGGCACCGTCTCCGTGACCGGCTCCGACGCGGACCGGGCCTATTCCATGGAGGGGCTGCCGGCGATGCTGATCCGGGTCGACCGCACCGCCGAAGGCGACGCGATCGGCATGGAAGCCACGGTGCGCGCCCTCGCCGCGGCAATGGAGCCGGAGCTGCCCGCGGGGGTACAGGTGGCGCTCATCAACGCGCGCGCGCAGGACATCACCGGCCAGCTCGACATCCTGATGAAGAACGGTCTCTCCGGTCTTGTCCTCGTGCTGATCGTGCTGTTCCTGTTCCTCTCGGCACGCACCGCCTTCTGGGTCGCGATGGGCATCCCGGTCTCGATGCTGGCTGCCGTGGCGGTGATGTATGCGATGGGGCTGACCATCAACATGATGTCGCTCTTCGCGCTCATCATCACCCTCGGCATCGTGGTCGACGACGCCATCGTCGTTGCCGAACATGCCGACCACCGCCACCGCCGGCTCGGCGACAGCCCCGCTGCCGCGCCGGTGAACGCGGTGCGCAAGATGCTGGGGCCGGTGTTCAGCTCGACCGCGACCACGGTGCTCGCCTTCGTCGCGCTTCTGTTCATCGGCGGCGAGTTCGGCTCGATGATCGCCGATATCCCCTGGGTGGTGACGGCGGTGCTGATCGCCTCGCTGATCGAGAGCTTCCTGATCCTGCCCAACCACATGCGCCACGCCCTCGCCGCCGGGGCGAAACGGCGCTGGTACGACTGGCCCTCGACCCAGTTCAACCGCGGGCTCGCCTGGGTCACCGACCATCTTTTCGCGCCATTCATGGTCTGGGTGGTGCGGCTGCGCTACCTCGTGGTCGCCGCCGCGCTGGTGCTGCTCGCGCTCTCCTACGCGCAGGTGCAGCGCGGCACGGTGCCCTTTGCCTTTTTCACCGCGCCCGAACGCGGCTCGGTCACCGGCAATTTCGCCTTCCTGCCCGGGGCGACACGCGAGGACGCGCGCGCCTTCACCCGCGAGCTCGACCGCGCGGTCGCGGCGGTCGGCGCGGCCTACGAGGCCGAAAGCGGCACCTATCCCATCGTCCATGCGCTCGCCCAGGTCGGCGGCACCGCGGCCAAGGGCATCCCCGGCCAGGAGACGATGGAGCCCGACACGCTCGGCTCGATGGACATCGGCCTCGTGAGCGCCGACGCACGCGATTTCTCGGCGCAGGATTTCGTGCGCATGCTGATGGCCGAGATCCAGCGCCCGGCGGGCCTGTCGGTCCTGAGTTTCCGCAGCCAGGGCGCGGGTCCGGGCGGCGATTCGCTCGCGGTCAATTTCTACGGGACCGACGGTTTCGCGCTCAAGGCGGCGGCGAGCGATCTGATCGCGGCGCTGGGGCAATACCCTGAAGTCACCGGCCTGCAGGACAGCCTGCCCTACGGCAAGGAAGACATGGTGCTGGAGCTCACCGCGCAGGGCGAGGCGCTCGGCTTCACCACCGAGACCATCGGCGCGGAGCTGTTCGGGCGGCTGAACGGGATCACCGCAGTCGAGTTCCCGGCAGGCACCCGGACCACGGCGGTGACCGTGCGCCTGCCCGAGGACGAGCTTACTGCCGATTTCCTCGACACCACGCTGATGCGCACGCCCGCGGGCGAGTGGGTGCCGCTCGGCGAGATCGTGACCGCCGAAAGCGCCATCGCCTTTTCCACCGTCAACCGTGAAAACGGGCGGCGGGTGGTCTCGGTCACCGGCGCGCTGGCCGAGGACGATCCCGCCCGCGCCACCGAGATCGGTGCCGCGCTGAGGACCGAGATCCTGCCCGCCATTGCCGTGGCGCAGGGCGTCGACTGGGACCTCGGCGGGCTCGCGCTGCAGCAGGACAGCTTCCTCGACGAGGCGATGGTCGGCTTCCTGCTCTGCATCGCGGGGATCTACCTGGTGTTGGGCTGGGTCTTCGGCTCGTGGTTCCGCCCGCTGATCGTCATGGCCGTGATCCCCTTCGGCCTGATCGGCACGATCTGGGGCCACATGCACTTCAACCTCGCGATGTCGCTCTTCACCATCATCGGGCTGATCGGCATGTCGGGGATCATCATCAACGACGCCATCGTGCTGGTGACCACGGTGCAGGAATACGCAGCGCGGATGCCGATCGTGTCGGCGGCGATCTCCGGCACCAAGGACCGGCTGCGCCCGATCATGCTGACCACGCTCACGACGGTGCTCGGCCTCGCACCGCTGATGTACGAGGAAAGCCGGCAGTCGCTGTTTCTCAAGCCCACGGTGGTCACGCTGGTCTACGGCCTCTCGGTCGGCTTCTTCATCGTGCTGCTGCTGATCCCGACGCTGCTGGTGATCCAGGCCGACGCGGCCCAGGCGTTCCGCAGCCTGCGCCGGCTCGCGGGCGGGCACCGGGTGCCCGCGTCACTGCGCGCGGGGCTCGCCCTGGCCGCCGTCGCGATCCTGGCGGTCGAACTGGCGCTGGTCCTGCCCTGGGCCAGGACCGGCGCCCTGCCGGGCTGGCTCGCCGCACGCGCAGGCCACCTGCCCCCGGGGCTTGCGCTTTGCATCGCGGGACTGGTCGCGGCCCTGGTCATCGCGGCGCTGTGGTATGCCGTCGCGGCGCTGACCGCCCGGCGCCGCCCGGCCCGGCCGGCGGCGTAGGACCCCGGAGGGACGGGAGGCGGCCGGACCCGGTCGAAGCACATCGGCTGCGGGACCGGGTGACGGCCGCAGGTTCGAACGGAGGCCCGGTCTCAGGTCAGGCTCGGGCCGGGATCATACCCGCTCGATGGCGATGGCAATCCCCTGGCCGACGCCGATGCACATCGTTGCGAGCGCCCGTGTGCCGCCGGTCCGCTGCAGCTCGACCGCCGCGCTGCCGGTGATCCGCGCGCCCGACATGCCGAGCGGATGGCCGAGCGCGATCGCGCCGCCATTGGGGTTCACCCGCGGGTCGTCATCGGCGATGCCGAGATCGCGCAACGTGGCGAGCCCCTGGCTGGCAAAGGCCTCGTTCAGCTCGATCACGTCGAAATCCGCCACGCCGAGCCCGAGCCGCGCCATCAGCTTCTTCGACGCGGGCGCAGGACCGAAACCCATGATCCGCGGCGGCACGCCGGCGGTGGCCCCGCCCATCACCCGGGCGATGGGGGTAAGGCCATGGGCTTTGACCGCGGCCTCGGAGGCGACGATGAGCGCCGCCGCCCCGTCGTTGACCCCGCTCGCATTGCCCGCCGTCACAGAGCCGCCGTCGCGGAACGGGGTCGGCAGGGCGGCGAGTTTCTCGAGCGTGGTCTCGCGCGGGTGTTCGTCGGTGTCGACCACGGTCATCGCGCCCTTGCGGCCCTTGACCTCGACCGGCACGATCTCCTGCGCCAGGCGGCCCGAGGCGATGGCGGCGGCGGCCTTCTGCTGCGAGCGCAGGGCAAAGGCGTCCTGGTCCTCGCGCGAGATGTTGAAGTCCTCGGCCACGTTCTCGCCGGTCTCGGGCATGGAATCGACGCCATATTGCGCCTTCATCGCCGGGTTGACGAAACGCCAGCCGATGGTGGTGTCATGCACCTCGTTGGCACGGGTGAAGGCGGCCGTCGCCTTGGGCATCACGAAAGGCGCGCGGGACATGCTCTCGACGCCGCCCGCGATGGTCAGATCCTGTTCGCCCGCCATCACCGCGCGTGCGGCCGCCAGGATCGCGTCCATGCCGGAGCCGCAGAGCCGGTTGAGCGTGGTGCCGGGCACCTCGACCGGCAGGCCCGCGAGCAGGGCCGACATCCGCGCGACGTTGCGGTTGTCCTCGCCCGCCTGGTTGGCGCAGCCGAAATAGACGTCGTCCACCGCGCCCCAGTCGACGCCGGTGTTGCGCGCCATCAGCGCCCGGAGCGGGATCGCGCCGAGATCGTCGGGGCGGATCGAGGAGAGCCCGCCGCCGTAGCGGCCGATGGGGGTGCGGATGTAGTCGCAGATATAGGCTTGGGTCATGGGTCCGTTCGGGTCGGTTCTAAAATCGGAGCGCGCTCAGAGCGCCGGGACGGTCAGCTCACCCACCGGCTGAGGCGTCTTCAGCTCGGCCCCGGTCAGCGCCTGGAGATCGTCGAAGGAGATATCGGCGACCTTCTCGCGCAGCACGAAATGCCCGTCTTCGACATCGACCACCGCGAGGCTGGTGTAGACCCGGGTGACGCATCCCAGCCCGGTGAGCGGCAGAGAGCAGCGCTCGACCAGCTTCGGTTCGCCCTTCTTGGTCACGTGGTCGGTGAGGACGGCGACGCGCTTGGCGCCGTGGACCAGGTCCATCGCCCCGCCCACCGCGGGCACGCCGCCGCGGCCGGTCGACCAGTTCGCCAGATCGCCGTTCTGCGCCACCTCGTAGGCGCCGAGGATGGCGACGTCGAGATGACCGCCGCGCACCATGGCGAAACTGTCGGCGTGGTGGAAAAAGGCGGTGCCCGGCTTCAGCGTGATCGCTTTCTTGCCGGCGTTGATCAGGTCCCAGTCTTCTTCGCCCTCGGGCGGCGCCTCGCCGAAGCCGAGCACGCCGTTTTCGGTGTGAAAGACCGCGTGCCGCCCCTCGGGCTGGAACCGCGCCACCATCTCGGGAAAACCGATGCCGAGGTTCACATAGGCCCCGTCCTCGATGTCCTGCGCCGCGCGCCAGGCGATCTGGGCGTTCGACAGCCTGATGTCCGCGAGATCCTTCATGGGTAATGCGCCTCCGCACGGTTGAGAAGCTCTTCCTGCTGCGGCTCGGCCACACGCACGATCCGGTCGACGAAGATCCCCGGCGTGACCACCTGTTCGGGGTCGATGCCACCGGGCGCAACGATATGGCTCGCCTGCACGATGGTCGTGGTCGCGGCGGTCGCCATCAACGGGTTGAAGTTGCGCGCCGCCATCCGGTAGGTGAGGTTCCCGGTCGGGTCCGCCACTTCCGCCTTGATCAACGCGAAATCGGCCTTGAGCCAGCGTTCCTGCACGTATTCCCGCCCTTCGAATTCGGCGACCGGCTTGCCCTCGGCGAGCTCGGTGCCCTGGCTGGTGGGAGTGTAAAACGCCGGGATCCCGGCGCCGCCCGCCCGGATCCGCTCGGCCAGCGTGCCCTGCGGCACCAGTTCGAGCGCGATCTCGCCTGCAAGATAGCGGTTGGTGAAGACCCGCGGATCGGCCGAGCGCGGGAAGGAACAGATCATCTTCGCCACCCGGTCCTGTTCGATCAGCGCGGCGATGCCGACATGACCGTTGCCCGCGTTGTTGTTGATCACGGTAAGTTCGCGGGGACCCGCGTCGATCAGCGCATGGATCAGCTCGATCGGCGCGCCGGAGCCGCCGAAACCGCCGATCATGATCACCGCCCCGTCGGGGATGTCGGCCACCGCCTCCGCGAGGCTCGCCACCTCCTTGTTCATAGGGTCCTCCCGGGTTCTGCGTCGAAGTACCGCTTGGTACCGTTTGAAACTAGCTACGATACCGTGCAGAACCTGTCATTCGGAAATGTTTGTATATTGATCTTTGTTCAAAATACGGATTATCTTGTGCGCATGACGACCAAACCCACAGACTTCGTTGGCTCCCTGGCAAAGGGCCTCAAGGTGATCGAAGCCTTCGGCCACGACAGCTCCCGGCTGTCGATTGCCCAGGTTTCCGAGGTCACCGGGCTCGACCGCGCCACCTCGCGGCGCAGCCTTCTGACGCTGCACGAGCTGGGCTACGCGGATTATGACGGCAAGTTCTTTTCCCTGACCCCGCGGGTCTTGCGGCTGGGAATCGGCGCGCTCGCGGCGATGCCGCTGGCGCAGCTCGTCCAGCCCTGGCTCGACCAGCTGTCGGAACGCATCGGCCAGAGCGTTTCGGTCTCGATCCTCGACCGGACGGACATTGTCTACGTGGCCCGGGCGCAGCAACGGCGGGTGATGTCGATCGGGCTGATGCCCGGCTCGCGGCTGCCGGCGCATTGCACCTCGATGGGACGGGTGATGCTGGCGGCGCTGGGCGACAAGGAGGCGCGGGTCCGGATCGAGGCTTCGGACCTGACGCCGCGCACGGCGATGAGCAAGACCGACCCGCAGGCGATCCTGGACGAGCTCTGCCGCGTGCGCGCCCAGGGCTACGCCTTGATCGACCAGGAGGTCGAGCTTGGGTTGCGGTCCATCGCGGTGCCGATCCTCAACAGCCGCGGCAAGGTCGAAGGCGCGCTCAACACCGGCGTCGCGGCGGTGCAGGACAAGGTCGAAGACCTGGTCGACCTCTACCTGCCCGAGCTGGAACGGGTGCAGTCCGGCCTGCAGAAAATCTTTTCCTGACAACGCCCGCCTCATCGCGCCCAGGGGCTGTCCGGCCCGTCCATCAGGTCGCGGCCGAAGCAGCGCTGGTAATATTCCGCGAAAATCCCGCGCTCGGTCTCGTCGCAGCGGTTGAGAAACGCGGTGCGGAACCCGAAGTCGATATCGCCGAACTGGCGGGCGTTCTCGGCCCAAGACAGCACCGTGCGCGGGCTCATCACCGTCGAGACGTCGCCGGCGCGGTAGCCGGTGCGCGTCAGCCCCGCCATCCGCACCATCTGGCCGAGCACCTCGTCGCCCGCAAGCCAGGGCGCCTTGCCCGCGATCATCGCGATCTCTTCGGCCTCGTCGAGATAGTCGAGCCGCACGGTCACGTTCCAGCGGTCGAGCTGCGCCTGGTTGAGCTGCTGGGTGCCGTGGTAGAGCCCGGTCATGTCGCCGAGCCCGATGGTGTTGGCCGTGGCGAACAGCCGAAACGACGGGTGCGGGTGCAGCACCCGGTTCTGGTCGAGGATGGTCAGCCGCCCCTCGGCCTCCAGCACCCGCTGGATCACGAACATCACATCCGGCCGCCCGGCGTCGTATTCGTCGAACACCAGCGCCACAGGCCGCTGGTAGGCCCAGGGCAGGATGCCTTCGCGAAACTCCGTCACCTGCTTGCCGTCGCGCAGCACGATGGCGTCCTTGCCGACCAGATCGATCCGGGAGATGTGGCTGTCGAGGTTGACCCGCACGCAGGGCCAGTTGAGCCGCGCCGCCACCTGTTCGACATGGGAGGTCTTGCCGGTCCCATGCGGCCCCTGGACCAGCACCCGGCGGTTGCCGGCAAAGCCCGAGAGGATCGCCATCGTCGTCGCCGGGTCGAACCGGTAGGCGTCATCCACCGCGGGCACGTGTTCCGAAGCCTCGGCGAAACCCGGCACCTGCATGTCGGTGTCGATGCCGAAGGTCTCGCGCACCGACAGGCTGGCGTCGGGGCGGTCGGGCAACTGGGTCGGTTCGGTCATGGCGTTTCGACTTCCTCCGGCGTCGCGATGTGGACGACGCCATCTTTCACCACAACCGGCACCGGGTCCAACCAGCAGCGTTCCGCAGCACCCGAGACGCCATAACCATCCTCGACCCGGAACTCGGCGAAATGCATGGTGCAGCGGATCCGCGTGCCATCGCCGTTCATGAACTGCCCGGCGCGGTAATTGAGCGGCATCGAGTAATGCGGACACAGGTTGAGATAGCCATAGACCCGGTCGCCGCCCTGGCGCACGACGAACATGGAAAACACCGTGGTGCCGCGTCCGAAGACATATTCCTTGGCCTGCCCCACGGCGATCTCGTCCAGCGGCCCGAGCTCGACGCCCGGCATCGGTGCGCGCGGCCGGCTCCGCCACAGCCAGGGATCGGGTTTGGAAAGTGCGTCAGCCATTGCCGGGCTCCGGGGTCTGTGCCGGGGACGGCTCGGGCGGGCCGAGCCCCCAGGCATATTCGTGGATACTGACCGTGGCATAGACCCCGGCCAGCGCATAGGGGTCGCCCGCCACGTAACGCTCGACCGCGGCGCGGTCACCCGCCTCGACCACCAGCATGGTGCCGCACATTGCCCCCGCCCCGTCGAGCAGCGGGCCGCCAATATGCACGGTCAGCGGGTGGTCGTGGGTGCGCAGACGCGCGCGATGCGCGGGACGGTTTTCCGCCCGCGCATCGGCCTTGCCCGGCGCATCGAGCGCGTGGACGACGTAATAGGCCATCAGGCCAGCTTCTTGAGCCGCACCTCGAAGTCGGCCCGGGTGGTGTCGCCGGTGTCGTCGAAGGGCACGATCAGGCTTTCCTTCACCCCGAACAC
>JAGRMP010000639.1 GCA_020441225.1 Maritimibacter sp.
TCGGCAAATGGGCGATCCACCCCAAACAGGTGAAGCTCGCCAACGAAGTGTTCACCCCGTCTGCCGAAGCGGTGGCCGAAGCGCGCGAGATCCTCGCGGCGATGGAAGAGGCCAAGGCCAACGGGCTGGGCGCCACGACCTACAAGGGCAAGCTCATCGACATCGCCTCGATGAAGCAGGCCGAGGTGATCGTGCGGATGGCCGAGCTGGTCAAGGGCTGAGCCCGCGCCAATCGGGCGGATCGGCGGACCGGGCTGCGGCGCTGGCGTCGGCGCCGGTCGCCGCTACCGGAGCGCCACCGCCTTCGCGTCGAGCATCTGCCCGAGCCTGCGCATGCCGAATGCGATGTCGAGGAAGGCCATGGGCGCCGGTGCAGCATCGAAGGCGGCAGCCTCGACGGGCAGCCGTTCGAAACGGTAGCTGAGACCCGCCTGGGTGTCCTGCACGCTCACGTCGCAGAGCCAGCCGCCGCCCGACACGTCGCGGCAGACCGCGCCGATGCGAAAGCCCTCGGGCGTCAGACCCTTGGTCGCCATCCGGGGCCAGCCGAAATCCTCGTTGCGGTGGAAGACCGTCATCTCGGTCGTCACGCCGGTCGCGGCCGGGGCATCGGACAGGAACAGCCCGGCGTCGCCGATCTCGAGGTGCGGCCCGGCGACCGGGGGCAGCTCGGCCTGTTCGAGCATGGCGCGTGCAGCCGCGCGGGTGAAGGTCACCGACCGCGCGGCGATGGGGGCTTTGGGCAATGTGTCGAGGCAGAAGCCGTAGCGCACCGGCGCCCGCCGGTAGCCGGTCAGCTCTTCGCCGCTGATCCACCGTGCGCCGGTGTAGATCGTGGCGCCCGGCGTTGCGGCGACCGAGAGCGTATGGCCGGAGATCGTTATCACGATCGGATCGACCCAGTCGCAGCGCGCCCGGCGGACCCGGTCGGTCAGGTCGACCGCCTCGGAGACCAGCGCCGTCCAGCCCGCGACCATGACGATGCCGAGCGCAAAGGCGCCCAGCATGATCGCGGCAATCCTGGTGTACGGTTTCAACGCGGGGCGCCCTTTCGGCCTGACGCGGGCATCGTAGCCCGGTCGGTGGGAAAGGTCACGCGGGAGGGCTGGTGGATCGCACCGGTTGACGCAGGATCGTGCGCAGTTTTTCTGGGTGCGTTTTTCGCGGGTCGGAGAGGTAAATCTCGTGGTGTGGCCCGGCGAAATCGAGGCCTTCGGCGGGCATGATCTCGTCATGGAGCCGCGCGAGCTCGGGCGCTTCGGCGCTGTAGGGGCCAAGGTGGAGCGTCTGCAAGCAATCGCCCTCGGCGAGGGTGAACCGGGTGACCGAATCAAGCGGGCCGGTCTTGCCTTTGGCCCTGACGGTGGCGCGAACCTCGTCCAGCGCCTGCGCGGTCACCGTGTCGGGAACCCGGAGCATCGCCCGCCAACGCCAGGCGGCGCGGTCGTCCGCGGTGAAGGCGGCCGGGTCGTCGGCCCACCACAGCGCTTCGAGCGGCGGCACGGTGAAATCGGCGCCCGCCGCCTTGTGCGCAAACTTGATCCCGTAGACGAGCGGGTAGAGCACGGACAGCGCCTCGGCATAAGCGGGCCCGTTCGGATCGCCCTGCCCCTCGATGGCGAGAAATGCCATTTCGGGCAGGGTTAGAGCCTGCCACTGCCCCGGTTTGCCGGTGTAGAAGGCGCGGTCGCGCTTCTTGAAATCGAGCTTGTCCATTTTGTGCTACACCCGCTGGCGGCGATAGGTGAGCGCCCGGGCAATCAGGAGCGAAAGCGCCGCCTCGTCGATGCTGTCTCCGGGACCGAAGAGCACCGCGCGGCTGCCCTCGAATCGGGTGCCGGCCGGCGCGACCGGGCGGAAGGTTTCGATGAGGTCGGTTGTGCAGGTGACGAACAGCGCCGCCTCGCCGGTCCTGGCCCGCCCGAGCCGGAGCGTCGCGCCCCTGGGCGCGCGGTAGGCGGGCTGGCCCCAGCTCAGACCCTCGGCGACCGGCCCTGCCGCTTCGTCCGCCGCCACCCGGAAGATCAGCGCCCGGAGCCGGTCGAGCAGCGACCGGACCTCACCCGGCAGCGCGGCGATGGCGGCGGCAACTTCGGGGGGTGGCGGCGGGGTCATGCGAGCGCGACGCCGATCAGCGTCACCAGATCGTCGGGCGCGGTGTCCATCGGGGTGTTGAGGTAAAGCTCGAACGGCGGGGCGTCGCGAGGCACTTCGCCGGACTTCGGCAGCCAATCGCCGAACAGGTAGCTGTACGCCTCACGAAGCCCAGAATAGGGCCCCTTGTAGGTGAGCACAGCGTGTTTGCCGCCATCGAGCCGCGCTTCTTCGAGCGGCGGGGCGATCTCGGCGCCCTCGGCGATCTCGAACCCCGCGGCGCTTTGCAGCTCGGCTTCCGGCTTGGCGTCGGGGTCGTCGAAATAGAGCCCGATCATCGCGCCCAGATGCGGGCCCAGCCCCCGCGCCATCACCGTGGCACCGGCTTTCTCGAAGGCCTGGCCGACCTCGATATAGGGGCCCCGGTGGCGGATCAGCGCGAGGCGGCGGGCGGGCTCGTCGCGGATGGTGACGTCGTACATCTCGTACTCTCCTTTGCTGGTGAGGCGCAGCGGAGGATGGGGCAGACCGCGTTTGCGAAAGGCGTCGGGCGTCAGGCCGAAAGCCTCGCGGAAGGTGCGGGTAAAGCTCCGGGGGTTGGGGTAACCGCATTGCCTGGCCACGGCGGCGAGCGGCGCGTCGGTTTCGAGAAGCTCCATCGCCGCGCGGTGCAGGCGCACCCGGCGGATGAACACGGCCAATGTCTCGCCGGTCATCGCGGTGAAGACGCGGTGGAAGTGAAACCGGCTCAGCGCCGCCACATCCGCGAGCGTGTCGAGCGACAGATCGCCGTCGAGATTGGCATAGACATGGTCGAGCACCCTGAGGAGCCGTTTCTCGTAATCGTTCGCCATACGGGGCGGTCCCCTTTTGCTGCCATGTCACCCTTGCACGGGGGCGGCGCACAAATCTTGCCGAGTTGCATTCGCGGCCCCGCGACCCTTATATCGGCCTGAGCATGGAAAGGGGCGCCCACATGACCAACTACCTCGAGTTCGAAAAGCCGCTGGCCGAGATCGAAGGCA
>JAGRMP010000640.1 GCA_020441225.1 Maritimibacter sp.
AAATAGGAACGTTAACTTCAAACGCCACCCCGCCCCCCGCCTTAGGGTCCAGACTCGTTCAGAGCCAGAATGCCACTGCGACAGCCAGGCTTACGGCTGACAGGAAGTTTCTGGCGAGCTTGTCGTAACGCGTAGCGATGCGGCGGAAGTCCTTGAGGCGGCAGAACATGGCCTCGACCCGCCAGCGATCCTTATAGCGTCGTTCATCATACTGGATCAGGCGTTTGCGGTTGCGACGACCGGGGATCACCGGGATCGTGCCCTGTTCGCGCAAGGTCGCCCTGATGCGGTTGGCATCGTAACCGCGGTCAGCGATCACCCGCTTCATGCCGAGGGTCTCGCCGATCAGTAGGTCTGCACCCTTCACATCTGACGTGTTGCCGGGCGTCAGGACAAGGCGGAGTGGCCGCCCGAGAACGTCGACAAGGGCGTGGATTTTCGTCGTCCGGCCACCACGCGAGATGCCAATGGCATTGGCCCGCGCCCCCCTTTTGCGCCACCGGCAGAGCGGTGAACCTTGACGTAGCTGCTGTCCATCTGGCCTGTTTCCGTGATCCAGCCCTCCTCCGTCAACGCCGCCAGGATGCACGTCCAGATGCCCCGGCGGCTCCAACGGTTCCAGCGATTGTAGATCGTCGTCGAAGGACCGTATTCGGGTGGGCAGTCGGCCCAGCGGCCACCGCACTTGAGCATGTGAATGATCCCCGAGATCACTCGCCGGTCATCGACGCGCCGCGCTCCGGGCTGGTTCTTTGGCAAGTGCGGCTCGATCGCCACCCATGCTTCATCCGACAACCAGAACAGCGCCATGCCAACCTCCATGATTCACGCCGCATGTGAATCAGGAAAACCGTTCCGCCTCAACGGGCGATTAGGCCATGATCAAAAATACGGTTCATCCGTCAGCCGTTGCGAAACCCACCAGATGTTCCCGGCTGGATCTCGGACGCCGCCCTGCCTATCGCCGTAGGGCATGTCGCCAACGTCCATGATCTTCTCGGCGCCGGCCTGGACGGCTTTCGCCATGGCCGCGTCGGCATCCGCGACATAAAGGTAATGCGCTGCACGGGTCGCGGGAAACTGCTCCGACGCCTCGCTGATCATGATCGTCGTCACGGAGAACTGAAGCTGGCAGTTCGCGATGCGACCATTCGGAGCCATGCTGCGGCCGATCTCGCGAGCATCGAACGCTGCCTCGAGAAAACGCACATACTTTTCGGCCCCATCGGCAAAGATGTAAGGTGTTACTACGCCAAAGCCTTCAGGCACATGCATCGACCGTCTCCAACCAGCGACCACACTCTGGCGGCAGCGGTACCGTTGTCAATCACCTGATTGAGTTTGGACCCTAGGGTGATCTTAGGCATACACCGCTATCATGCTTGCAATTTTCGCTAGCAATCCCTATTTTGCCCAGATGAACAGCAAGCACCGTAAGACCCTTGCCGCCGTCTTCACCGATCCGGTGTCAGGCACCATCGAATGGGCGGCAGTCGAAAGCCTTCTGCTAGCCGCAGGGGCGCGGCTGATCGAAGGGCGCGGGTCGCGGGTGCGGTTTGAAAAGGATGGCGAGGTAGCGACGTTCCACCGCCCGCACCCTGCCAAGGAAGCGAAGCGATACCAGGTGCGCGATGCCCGCGACTTTCTGGAACGGATCGGGGTGAAACCATGACCAACACCATGACCTACAAGGGCTATGCCGCCCGGATCGAGTATGACGACGACGACGGGATTTTCACGGGCCGCATTGCCGGTATCCGTGACGGGGTGG
>JAGRMP010000641.1 GCA_020441225.1 Maritimibacter sp.
GGACCCCCCGGGAGTATTTGGACCAGGAAAAAGGGCACAGGGCGGTGGTGCTCTGCGGGCCGGGCAACAACGGCGGCGACGGCTTCGTGGTGGCGCGGCTCCTGGCGGGGCTCGGCTGGGACGTGGAGGTGTATCTCTACGGCGATCCCGAGAAGCTGCCGCCGGATGCGCGGGTGAACTACGACAGGTGGTGCGAAATCGGCGGGGTGGAGGCGCTGCGCATGACCGACGTGGATCTCTGGGACGTTGATCTCGCGGTGGATGCGCTGTTCGGCACCGGGCTCACGCGGCCCCTGGAGGGCGAGGCCCTGCTGGCCGCCAACGCATTGGCGACGCGTGCCTTTGGCGACGATCCGGTGGTGGCGGTGGACGCGCCTTCGGGCCTGTGCATGGATTCGGGCCGCCCGCTGGTGCCACCCGAGGGCGACGGTGCCGCGGCAGCGGGGCTGACGGTGAGTTTCCACGCGCTGAAGCTCGGGCATGTGCTGACGATGGGACCGGAGCGCTGCGGGCGCGCGGTGGTGGTGGACATCGGCTTGCCGCCCCACGCCACGCGGAAAGGGCAGGGCGCGCTCTACGGTGTCTCTCCGCCGGGAAGCGGGCGCCTGACCCGGTTTTTTACCCGTGAAACCTGGGCTGATGACGATCTGCCGCTGGGCAAGGGGGCGGAGGCGGACGGCCATAAATACACCTATGGCCACGCCCTGATCCTCGCAGGCTCCGCCGGCAAGACCGGCGCAGCCCGATTGGCGGCACGCAGCGCGCTCCGCGTGGGCGCGGGGCTCGTCACGCTCGGGGTGCCGCATGAAGCGCTCGCGGAGAGTGCCGCGCAGCTCACCGCGGTGATGCTGTCCGAGGTCGATGACGGCGCGACGCTCGCCCGCGTCCTCGCGGACAAGCGGCTCAACGCGCTGGCGCTCGGCCCGGGGCTCGGGCTGGAACGGGCCCGCGACCTGGTGCCGGTGGCGCTGGAGGCGGGCCGGGCAACCGTGCTCGACGCCGATGCGCTCACCGCCTTTGCCCATGACCCGGCGCATCTCTTCGCGATGCTGCACGAGGCCTGCGTGCTCACCCCGCATGGCGGCGAGTTCGCCCGGCTGTTCCCGGATATTGCCGCGGATCTGGCGAAACCGGCGACAAAGGGCCCGGCCTATTCCAAACTCGATGCAACCCGAGCGGCGGCGGCGCGGGCGGGCTGCGTGGTGCTCTACAAGGGCGCCGACACGGTGATCGCCGACCCGTCGGGCCGGGCGTCGGTGAACGCCGCCGCCTATGACCGCACAGCGCCCTGGCTTGCAACCGCCGGGGCCGGAGATGTGCTCGCGGGGATGATCGCGGGGCTGCTCGCGCGGGGCTTCGCGCCGCGATACGCCGCCGAAACCGCCGCCTGGCTGCACGTCGAGGCGGCGCGCAGCTTCGGCCCCGGGCTCATCGCCGAGGACCTGCCCGAAGAACTGCCGAAAGTGTTCCGCGCCCTCGGTCTATGATCCTTTTCCTTGGCGGAAATACTCATGATCCCGACCGGCGACGACATCGCGGCCCGTGTCATCGATCCGG
>JAGRMP010000008.1:0-16874 GCA_020441225.1 Maritimibacter sp.
TCCGCGACAACGAGGTCTCGGCCGAGGCCATGGGCAAGGACGTGACCCGGCGGCATCTGCAGATCTTCATCCTCGGCTCCGCCGTGGTCGGCATCGCCGGTGCGATGATGACCACGCTCGACGGCCAGCTCACGCCGTCGTCCTACCAGCCCCTGCGCTACACCTTCCTGATCTGGGTGATGGTGATCGTCGGCGGCTCGGGCAACAATTTCGGCGCCATCCTCGGCGGCTTCGTGATCTGGTTCTTCTGGGTCCAGGTCGAGCCGCTCGGGCAGTTGCTGATGACCCTGATCACCGCCGGCATGGCGGACGGCTCGGCGCTCAAGGAACACCTGCTCGATTCCACCGCGCATATGCGGCTGCTCACCATGGGGATCGTCATGCTGCTGGTCCTCAGGTTCAGCCCACGCGGGTTGATCCCGGAGAAATGACCGCGCAGCCCGGCGGCCCGGCGATCCTGATCCCGGCCGCGGGACGCTCGACGCGGATGCGCGGGCGCGACAAGCTCCTGGAACCGGTGCGGGGACGGCCGCTGCTGGCAGACAGGGCCGGGGTGGCCTCGAGGGCTGCCGCGTCGGTCGTCGTGGCCCTGCCGCCGCGCCCGGAAGCTCCGGCTCGGTGGGACGCGCTCGAGGGCCTCACCGTAACCCGGATCGCGGTCGCCTCGCCCGCAGCCGGGATGGCGGCAAGCCTGGTGGCCGGCATCGCCGCCCTGCCCGCCTCGGCCACCGGCGTCATGATCCTGCCCGCGGATATGCCCGACATCACCGCCGACGATCTCACCGTATTGCTCGACGCTTTCGACGGGTTGCACATCCTGCGCGGCGCGAGCGACGCCGGGGAGCCGGGCCACCCGGTCCTGTTCCCCGCGGCCGACTTTCCCGCCCTCGCCGCGCTCACCGGGGACCGGGGCGCGCGGGCGCTGCTCGCGGCCGACCCCGGGCGGGTGAAACGCGTGCCCCTGCCCGGCCGCCATGCCCTCACCGATCTCGACACGCCGGAGGATTGGGCCGCGTGGCGCGTCCGGCAGACATAGGCAAAGCCAGTGAGTCAGGCCCCGAGTCCGGTACCGGCACAAAAAAAGGGCCGGGATGTCCCGGCCCGAGGATAGCCTGGAGATTGCGGGGTCCGGTCAGAGCCCGTCGATCAGCCGCGCCTCGCGGGCGTCGAGCGAGAGCCGCGCCTCGACGTAATTCGCCGCGGTGTTCTCGTATTTGAGCCGGGGCATCGCTTCGGTGATGTCATGCCATTGTTCGGGATAGGCGACGCGGACCGACCACATGTCGGGCGCGAAGCTTTCCATCCAGATCCCGTTCACGCGCAGAAGCTCGTGGCTGTCGAGCAGCAGGTGCATCCAGCGGCCCACGTCGCGCGGCACCGTGTCGATGCCGTCGAGATGGGTCATGTCGCCGGCGGCGACCATCACCTCGTCGGTGGCGAACAGGAGTTCGTTGAGCGAGTTGCGCGCAAGGAGCCGCTGTCCCGGGGCGACCACGAGGTTGCCGGCATCCGGGTTGCTGCCCTGGCTGCCCGCACGGATGCGCACCGGGCCGCGGCGGGCCTCGTCCTCGGCAAGATCTTCGCCGGTCGCATCGCCGTACAGGACCGTCGACTCGCCGATCCAGCGCAGCGGCTGCAGACCCTTGTCGCGGGTTACGAGCTTGTCGCCCAACCGCAGGTCGCGCGCCAGGATCGGCCCGCGCGCGGTTTCGACCACCGAAGAGGGCGCGAACCCCGAGGCGGCGAACTCGGGCGATGCGACAGCTCCGAGGCCGGTGTGGGCGTCGAGTGCGGGGGGCAGATCGTTTTCAACGGCAGGAGAACGGAAGTGCAGCATGATCGGGTCCGGTGTGAATGGCGCGGGTGATGCGCGTCCTCGAAAACTACCCGGCAAACGTGCCCAGAATGTGATCGAAATCCGGAAAAACGAACCGACCGCGCGGGGTCGGAATCGGAGCTTTTCAGTGGTTTTTGACGGCTCCGCCGCGTTTTTGCCACATTGTGCCACAATTGCGCCGAATCAAATCGGGCCCGACATCCGATTCAAGGCAGTTCGATGTCGGTCGGGCCAGTGCTTTGTTTTTTCGAATTAAATTGGATGTATCCAACTCGCAAACTGCGGTCCGGAAACGGTTGCACCGGTAGGGTCGGATTGGCATCCGTGGCGAAACAATGGCGCTCGCCCGGCCCGGCCGGCAAAAGGTCCCGCGCAGGAGCGCCGGCGGTGACCCGCAGGCCCGGCCCCTGCCGCGGCCCCGGGACGTCAGGCGCGCAATTTCCCCCCATGATACGGGCGGAATGTGGCCCGGGCCGGCGCGATCTGCACCTCCCGCAGCCGGTCTGCAAGTTCGGGAAAGATCGCGAAAAGCTCGTCCCGCGCGCGGTCCGAGACGCCCTGAAGCGCGGCCGCGCTGGGTCGGAAGCTCTCGGTCCAGGCCCCGTTCGACAGAACCACCTCATGGCGGTCGCACATGAAATGGAAATAGCTCACCTCAGACACCGCGACGGAGGCGATCCCGCGGGTACCGACGAGATGATGCGCCGAGACGAAGACTTCCGCTTCGGCCACGTCCAGGGAGGGATGGTCGCCGAGCAGGAGAACCCGGTGGTTCGGGCTGAGCTGCAAGTCGCGCTCCGGCACGCCGGGCCCCAACGATCCCGCCCGGATCAGAACCGGGTGCAGATCGCGGTCGACGCGCAAGGCGGGACCTGAAAGCTGACGCTGCCCCACCCAGCGGATCTCCTGCGCGCCGTTGTCGCGGGTGAGGACCACGTCCCCCGGCGCCAGCGCTTCGATCGCGGTTGCGCCCCGGGGCGTTGCGATCAGGGTTCCGGCGGTGAAGCAATTGACCTTCGCGGCCCCCACGCCGGCCGCGACCGGGTCGGGACCAGGTGTGCAACCGGACCGCGCGGATCCGGCCCGCACCCGCAAAGGTCGAAAAAAAACATTGTGGCTGGACGAAGCCATGTGCACTCCACGGTTGGAAATCCCAAAAGCAAACCGTGTGGATCATACCTGATGCGGCGGTAACACGAAGTGCCACGCTCGGGATAACGGGCCGCAATCACGCGATTTTTCCCGGCGGCCTGCGTCACTATCCCTAAAACGAAAACAATCCCGCGTGCACACGCGGGATTGTCTCCGGATCCGAATTCAGCGCCCCTCGCCCTGGACCGGCGGGGGGCCCGGATCGAATCGATCCCGGCCCCCGGGGCGCGCAACCCCTTGCGTTCGGACCATGTCGCCCGGCGGCTGCAAAGCCCGCCGGACGTGCTGCATCAGCTGCGAAGCAACATCTTCGCTTCGTGTTTCTTCAAGATCCGCCGGGCGGCGGCGTAGTCCTCGAGACCGTCCTGGGTCTGCAGTTCCGGGAACAGCTCGAACAGCTCCTGGCGCTGCGCGTTGCCGACCCCGCCGAGCGAGTAGTCGCCGGGTTGGAAGCTCTCGGTCCAGGCCCCGTTCGACAGCACCACCTCGTGGTTCTGGCACATGAAGTGGATGTAGGTCACTTCGATCGGCTGGATCACCTGGATGCCCTTGGAGTTGACCAGATGCTTGGCCGCCGCCAGCACTTCGCGCTCGTCGAAATAGAGCGAGGTCCGGTCATTGGCCACCAGCACCCGGTGGTTGGGCGAGAGCAGCATGTCGCGCTCCGGCAGGCCGTTGCCGAGGGCGCCTGCGCGGATGTGGATCGGCGCGAGATGCTGGGCCCTGGCCAGTTCGGCAAAACCGATCGCGCGCGCGCCCACCCATTTGATCTCCTGGATGCCGTTGTCGCGGGTGATGACCCGGTCGCCGACCCGGAGCCGTTCCACCGGCACCTCGCCCTTCGGCGTCGCGATCAGCGTGCCGGGGGTGAAACAGGGCACCACCTGCTCGATGTTCTGGAAATCGAGCGTGCCGGTCTCGGTACCGTCGGCGTCGCGGTAGGTGACGAAGCCGTTTTCCCGGTCCTCGGTCGTATAGGTCACGTTGAGCGAGCCGCCCGGGCTCGTCGAGCCGGTGAGGTCGAGCGTGTCCCAATCCACGCCGCCCTCGCCGCCGTCGACCCGGTCGCCCACGCCGACGCCGCCGAACCAGTCGCGGTCGTCGCCGCCCGACATCGTGTCGGCCCCGGCGCCGCCGTTGATGTAATCCTCGCCGCCCTCGCCGTAGATCACATCGTCGCCGTCGCCGCCGAACAGCGCGTCGTTGCCGTCCCCGGCCCCGGTGTCCGGCACGGTCACGTCGAAATAGAGATCGGTGACGTTGATGCCGGAATTGTCCGGCCCGTCCTGGCTGTGCTCCAGAACGATCCGCGAGACCGGCCCGGGGATCGTCACCTGGAGATTGTAGCCGTCGCTGTCGGCGTCGGCATAGCCGCCGTTGGCGCTCGCGGTGTTCGCCCCCGCCGCGCCGCCGCCCTCCGAGAGGGAAATGCCCGCGCCCGCCACCAGGTTCACCGGGATCTCGTGCCCATCGGCATCGTAGGCGCGGATGGTGACCACCCCGTCGCCATCGAGATCGTTGACGTTGAATTCCACGTTCCCGACCGCTTCGGAGAAGCTCCACTCGAACGTACCCGTGCCGCACATGCCGCCGGTCTCGGAATGCAGCGTGCTGTCGGCGTCGAGCGTCTCGGAACCGGTGTCGATCCCGTCGCCGTTGACCGGATCGGTGCCCGGTTCGGAGAAATGCGTGCCGCTGTCTTCGATCCGGGCATAGCTCACCGTGACCGAGCCCGTGTCCTGGGTGAAGCTGCTGTCGATCTGCGGATCGGTCACACCCTCCCAGTTGAAGCTCTCGCGCAGCGTGGCGGTGGCGGCTTCGCCGCCGTTGTCGCCGTAGAGCACGTCGTTGCCGGCTTCGCCCCAGACCCGGTCATCGCCCGACCCGGCAACAACCGTGTCATTCCCCGTCCCGGCCGTGACCTCGTCGTCCCCCGTGCCGGCGCGCACCAGATCGTCGCCGCCGCCCGCCTGGACGATATCGTCGTCGCCGGTCTCGCCCGGCAGGAGCGCGTCTCCGGCGTCCACCCGGTCGCCCTCGGGATCGCCGTCATAGGCGAGGTCGATCACATCGTCCGCCTCGGTGCCCTCGACGATCCCGTCGGGCGCAATGCCCGCATCGAAGCCGAGATCGGAGACCTTGATATGGCCCGAGATCGCGGCATCGGGGCCGTTGTCATGGACGATCACGAGTTTGGAGATCGGTCCCGCGACCGACACCGTGATCCCGGTATCGTCCAGCCCGCCCTCGCCCTCGATCGTGTTGCCGCTCACGCTCTGCATACCGGCGATGGGCGCGAAATCGACCTCGACGAGATTGCCGTCCGGGTCATAGGCCAGCACCGTCACCTGGTCGTCCCAGACGCAGCCGGCATCGACGTCGATAAGCTGGAAATTCACGTTCGACACCGGCGCGTCGAAGGCAATCTCGGAGATCGTCGGCTGGCTTACATCGGTGGAAAAAAGCTGGCCGTCCTGCAGCGTGAAAGCGTCGCATTGCCCGTTGGTCGGGGTGGAAACCGTCACGCCGATGGTCTGCGCGCCCGTCGCCGAAGCCAGCACGGCCGCGCCGTCCGCGCCGGTCACGTCCCAGTCGAGCAGATAGTCGCCCGCAGGTTGCCAGCTCGCCCCCGCGCTGGTCCAGGTGGTGTTGTAGGTCATTTGCAGCTTCCCTTGCTCGATGCCGGAACGGCCGTGGTCCAGACGGCGCCGTCCCGGATGGTGATTGTGGCGCCGCGGCTGGCCGACGACGCCCTTGTGAACTCGTAAACGGCCTTCGGAGACATCAGGCCCGGCCCGAAACGCCCTTGAAGGGTTGCGGAGCAGATCCGGTCGATTTCACCCGGTTTCATTGTGAATCCCCTTGGCTTACGCACGTCCCGAATGACGAGCGGTGCCGGGCCACGGGGTTCCCGCACCATCAACCTGAGTTTTCCATGGAGAGAGAGGCCCGAAGATCGGACCTGGCGGTTGACAGTCGACGACAAACCCCCCAGCTCGCCGCCGACTTCAACACAACGCCAACCACCTGCGGTCGACGCACACCTCATCTCCACGGTTCTCCGTGGTTGTGTGCGGCCGCCCCCGTGGCCTTTAGACACCGCCCCCAGTCGGGCATTTACAAAATACTCCTTGAACCCTTTCAGAAAAAGGAATTTTGGCTGAAAAACGGCGAGTTCATGGCGCGCAGGCTTAAAGATAGACAATTCGAACGCATCGGGCGCGCGCCGGACGCATGTCGATTGTTTCTGATTTAGAAACAGTGGCTTAAGAATTCTGACGGCTGGAGGGAAAAAACAGAGGTCACGGTTGGAAAAAGCCCCTTTATTCTCCCTATGGTTGATAGTCCGGCGATAATCTGCCTTCGGTTTGTCTCGATTCACGCAACGCGCGGCCCGTCGACTTCGGAATCAATTTCCTGAAAACTTGAAGAAAAATAACCTCGGTTCGGTAAGGGTCAATGTGCACGTCCAGGTCCCAATCCGCCGGTTTCGGCCGGACCGGCGGTCATCCGGCGACAACCATAGCGAATCAGCGCCGCCCGAAACCTGGCCCGGGCCGGCCCGGCACCCGCCCCCAGCCCATGGAAATTCCGCGACACCCCTGCTTTTCGGGGCCAGATTCCCGATAATCTGCCAGTGCGTTCCTTGCGTTTGCCACGTTTGCCCGGCACATCACGTCGCGACACGGCCCTCCGCGCCGGGAAGACATGGAATAACGGGACAAACCGCCTTGACCGCATCCGACTTTCGGGCTTTTGACCCCAAGATGACCGCCCAAGTGACCCGCGTGCCCACAGATATCCCCGGCGCTGGCGCCTCGATGTACCGGCTCCTTGCCGACAACCTTCCGGCGCGCGCGGACAAGGTGGCGCTGATCGGGGCCGACGAGACGGCAAGCTATGCGGCGCTCTCGGCAGAGGTCGATCGCCTTGCCGCCTGGCTCGCGGGTCGGGGCATCACCCGGGGCGACCGGGTGATCGTCTCGCTGCGCAAATCGATCGGCGAGGTGGCCGCGATGTTCGCCGCCTGGAAACTCGGCGCCGTCGCGGTCAACATCAACGTGAAGTGGACCGGCGCCCAGCTCGCCTATGTCGCCACCGATTGCCGCGCCCGCGCCGCCATCGTCGATCGGGGCATGGTGGCCGGCAAGACCGCCGAGCCGCTGCCCGACTGCGTGACGGCGGTGCTGGTGCGCGGCAAGCCGGTTGCCGGCACCGATTGCTGGGCGGAACTGCCGGCGGGCACCGCGCCCGAGGCCTTTCCGGATCCAGGCGCGCTGGCGATGATCATCTACACCTCGGGCTCCACCGGGAAGCCCAAGGGCGTGATGCTGAGCCATGCCAACATCCGCATCGGCGCCGCAGCGGTGAGCGACTATCTCAAGCTCGGCGAGGCGGACCGGCTGCTCTCGGTTCTGCCCTACAGTTTCGACGCCGGGCTCAACCAGCTCACCACGATGTTCTGGACCGGCGGCAGCGTGGTGCACCAGCCGGTAACCATGCCGGCGGAAGTGGTGCGCATGGCGCGCGACTACGGCGTGACCGGGATCGCCGGGGTGCCGCCGCTGTGGAACATGGTCGTGCGCTACCTTGCCGAAGTGCCGACCGCGCTTCCCGATCTGGTGCGGGTGACCAATACCGGCGGGAAGATCCCGCCCAACATCCTCGATCTGATGCCCGGGGTCTTTCCCGGCGTCGACATCTACCTGATGTACGGGCTCACCGAAGCCTTTCGCTCGACCTACCTGCCGCCGGAGCGTTTCGCCGGCAAGAAGGGCTCGATCGGCCAGCAGATCCCCCAGGCCCAGGTCTTCGCGATCCGCCCCGACGGCGGCGTGGCCGGCCCCGGCGAGGAAGGCGAACTGGTCCACGCCGGACCGCTGGTCTCAATGGGCTACTGGGAAGGCCCGGAGCTGACGGCGCAAAAGATCAGGCCCTGCCCGGCGCTCGATGCGGTCACCGGCGGCCAGCCCGTGGTCTGGTCGGGCGACCTCGTCCGGCTCGATGCCGATGGCGACATGTGGTTCGTGAGCCGCATGGACGACATGATCAAGACCCTGGGCTTCCGGCTCAGCCCGACCGAGGTCGAGGACCTCCTGTCGCAAAGCGGATTGGTGACCGATGCGGTCGCTTTCGGCGTCGACGACGACGAGCGCGGGCAGGTGGTCGTCGCGGCGGTCTCCCTGGTCGACGGGGCCGATGAGGCCGCACTCATGGCAGAGTGCCGCAAGACCATGCCGCAATACATGCTGCCGGCCCGGATCCATGCCTGGCCCGGCCCGATGCCCCGTACCGCAAGCGGCAAACTCGACCGCCACGCGGTCATCCGCGCTGCGGGCGGCTGACCCTGCCCCACACCGCGCTGCGCCGCGCACGGACAGGCGTGCGACCGGTCACGCGGGCCAACCCGATCCGGCGCTGCACAAGGGCGTTCATGCCAGGCGGCGCGGCGCCCTACCCGGCGGCCGCGGCAATGGACATCGCCTGGATCTCTTCGAGATGCAGCCATACGGCCCCGACCGCCAGGGCGGCGACCACGGCGGCAAACAGCGTATCGTGTTCCCCGTCCCAGACATTGTGCCGGATCGCCAGCCAGATCAGGAACGGGTGCACCACCACCCCGGCCACGGCGATCCCGCAGATGGCGCCGACGATGCCCCAGAAATGCACGCCGATCAGCAGAAACGTCACCCCCGAGATGCCGCGCGCCGCCGAGACGACGAAGAAGTGCCGCGAGTCGCCCGCCGCCAGCGCCGCCCGGTCGTAGGACATGCCGATGGCGCCCGGCATCATTGCCAGCGAGATCAGCACCAGCATCGCCCCGGCATGAACGTAGCGGTCGTCGTACAGCAGGTTGACCAGCGCCGGGCCCGCAATCGCCAGCGCGCCCATCATCGCGATCAAACCGCCGGTCATCAGATAGCGCATGTAGCGCAGCCTGCGTGCGCTCGCCGACGTGCCCTTCTCGCGCACTTCGCGGTAGATCGGGATCATCACCCGGCCGACCAACTCGTTGCCGAGCATCATCGGAAAGCTGCCGAGGTAGTAGCCGATGTTGTAGATCCCGAGCACGTGCAGGGTGAGAAACTTGCCGAAAACCAGCTTGTCGCCCTGGCTCGCGAAGAACGAAAACAGGGTCGAGACGAAGATCCATTTGCCGAAGTGGATGAGCTCGTGGGCGGCCGCGGGCTCCCAGCCGAGGCGGTTGCGGTGGCCTTCGAGGAAATGGCGTGCGAGCAGCAGGAGCGCCGTCGATTGAACCACGTTGCCGAGCACCAGCGCGACCACGCTCTCGGTGTACCAGGCCAGGGTGACCATGAAGATCAGCGAAATCACCTGCGCGGCGAGCTCGACCAGGGTGATCATGCCGAACTTGAGATGGCGGATCGCGGTCTGCACCCGGGTGGTGACGAACCCGGAGATAACCATCGAGAAGACCGAGATCGGCAGGAAATAGGCCAGTTCCGGGGCGTCGAAGAACAGCGATGCCGGGTAGGCGAGGAAACAGGCGGTGATCCACAGGGCAAATCCCCGGATCACCTTGAGCGAATAGGCGGTGTCGAGGAATTTCGGATCGTCGCCGCGTTTCGACTGGGCGATGGACGGCCCGATCCCCATATCGGTGAACAGCGTAAGCCCCACCTCGACCATGGCGACGAGGGCCATCAGGCCGAACGCTTCGGGAAACAGCAACCGGGTGAGGATCAGGTTCGACAACAGCCGCAGGAACTGTCTCGCGCCGTATCCGACCAGCACGATCGCCGAGCCGCGCAGCACGCGCGCCATCAAGCCGTCGCCAGAAATCATCTTTGCTGGATTGAAACCCCGTACCGCCAGTTGCACCTGAAACCCCCAATAGGCGGCCACCAATGCCACCGAGCCCGGTTTAACTTTTGCGACCTTTGCCGGGACCGGTCAACGAAAAGCACGCAAAACGGATTGTGCATGCTCCTTCAACGATCCGAACGTTCACGAAATTCGCTTAGTTCAATGAGAGTTCCGAGATCCGCGAAAATGCCGAAACAATGTCGGGAATGATTTCACCCGCGGCGCGGAATCGCCTATACGAACGGGAATCAGCGGGGCCGCGAGGTGCCCGCTCTTGGAACCGTGGGTTGACGCCGTCACCGGGCTACTGCCGCTCCGGCCTTTGATCGCAGCCCGAAGCACCGTTTTTCGTCGGACGGCTCGCCCGACAGCATCGCTGGAAGCATATGCCGAACCCGATCGCATATCTCGTGTTGTTCTCCTGGCCGATCGTGTCGTTGGTGATGTTCATGCAGATGCCGCTCCAGCGCGCCTTTGTCTGGACGATCATCGGCGGCTACCTGATCCTGCCGCCCGCGACCGCGATCGACCTGCCGCTGTTGCCGTCGTTCGACAAGTTGGTCGTCGCCAATCTCAGCGCCTACGTGTTCACCGTCTTCATCGGCAAGCAGAAGGTCCCGCTGCTGCCGCGCTCCTGGCTCGCCAGGATCCTGCTTCTGTGCTTCGTCTTCATGACCGTCCCGACGGTCATGACCAACGCGGACGCGATCATCATCGACGCGCCGTTCCTGGACTCGGGGCCCTTCGGCGGCTCGAAGCGGATCATCCCGGGTCTGGTGCCGCGCGAGGTCATTTCCTTCTCCGGCGCGCTCGTTCTGATCCACGTGCTGCCCTTCCTGACGGCCCGCGTCGTGCTGGCCAACGAAGCCGGGCGGCGCGAGCTGCTCCGCGCGATGATGATCGGCGGCCTCCTCTACACGCTCCCGGCGGTGTTCGAGATCCGCTTCAGCCCCCAGCTCAACATCTGGATCTACGGGTTCTTCCAGCACGATTTCATCCAGATGATCCGCGGCAGCACCTTCCGCCCGATCGTGTTCCTGCCGCACGCGCTGTGGCTTGCCTTCTTCTTCGTGACCTCCGCGCTCGCAACCGCGAGCCTTGCCAAGGTCCAAGCGCCGGCGCAGCGCGGCAAATACATCCTCGCGCTGGTCTGGATCATCCTGGTCATCATCGCCGGCAAAAGCCTCGGCTCGACCGGATATGTGCTGGTGCTGGTGCCCGTCGTCTTTCTGTTTTCGGAAGCCGGACGCATCCGGATCGCGCTGCTGTTCATGGCGCTCGCCCTGATCTACCCGGTGCTGCGCAACGCCGGTCTCATCCCGCTCGACGACATCGTCGGCTTCTTCAACCAGTTCAGCGCCGACCGCGCGCAATCTCTGGGCTACCGGTTCGAGAACGAGGAAATCCTGCTGCAACACGCCAATGAACGCCGGCTGTTCGGCTGGGGCGGCTGGGGCCGGTATCTGACCTATAGCCCCTGGGACGGCACCCAGGACGCGATTGCGGACGGGCGCTGGATCTTCATCTTCGGCACCTACGGCATTTTCGGCTTCTTCGCCGAGTTCGGCCTGCTGGCGACGCCGATCCTGCTGATCTGGCTGCGCCACAAACGGCTGCCGGAGGGCGAGAGCCTGACCCATTCGGGCACGCTGGCGCTGATGCTCGGGATCACGATGTTCGACCTGCTCGTGAACGCCGCCATCGTCCCCTATATCTGGCTGATCGCAGGCGCGCTGATCGCGGCAGCGGAAAAACCGGTGAAGGTGACCCGCCGCGCCGCACGCGAGGTGAAGACCAGCGTGCTTGAGATCACGCCGGTTCAGGAACCCGAACGGCGAACGATCATCTGAGCGCCCCCGGGATCGACAGCGCCCTGCGCCGCCACGGCTTGCTTTTCGGCGCGGCCCCGGCATAGTCCCGCCATGGCAGGCCAGACCGAAGCGATCCTCACCCGGATCCTCGAAGGCATCGACCGGGGCGAACTGGCGCCGGGCGATCCGATCGAGGAAAAGACCCTCATCGACGCCTACGGCGTCTCGCGCACCCCGCTGCGCGAGGCGATCATCCGGCTCGAAGCGATGGGGCTGGTCGACCGCCCGCCGCGCAAGGGCGCGATCCTGTTCAAACCGACCCTCGAACAATTCCTCGCCATCCTGGAAGTCCATGCCAAGCTGGAGGGCCAGGCGGCAGGGCTCGCGGCCCGGCGCCACGACGCCGAGGCGCTGGCGCGGATCGAGGCGGTGGTCGCCGCCTGCGAGGCCCATGCGCGCGACCGCGGCGACGCCGACCCCGAGGATTATTACCAGCTCAACCTCCGCTTCCACGAGGCCGTGGCGCTGGCCTCGGGCAACCCCTACCTGCTCGAGATGATCAAGACCAACGCCCGCAAACTGCTCGCCTATTACCGCGCCCGCTACCGCACCGCCGGCGCCATCGCCGCATCGGCCCGGGACCACCGGACGCTGGTCGAGCTGATCCGCGACCGCAAGGCCGACGCTGCCGAGACCTTCATGACCGACCACGTGCAGTTCGACCAGGTCACCGCGATGGATCTGCTCGCCGCGCTGGGGTGAGGCGCCAAGGCCCTTCGAAGGGCCCTGAAACGCGTTTCAAAACGCTTTGAGGCCGCTTCCAAGCGGCTTCGCTCAGCCCCTGGCGCGACGGAAAAAACCCATGATCCAGCGGGCGACCCTGTCATTGTCGGCGGTGTCCGCGAGCGACGCCTGGGCGCGCGCTGCGACCTCCGGCGGGAGTTTTGCCGCGTATTCCGCGATCAGCGCGGTGACGAATTCATGGGTCATCTCGGGGTGATACTGGGTGGTGAACACGCCCTCCCCGAGCACGAAGCCGCCGATCGGGCAGTCCGCATTGCCCATCACCACCTCGGCCCCCTCGGGAAGCCGCGTGACCTGCTCCACATGGGCGGCATATTGCCGGAGCGGTCCGGCCTCCATCCAGGGGCTCGGGCTGTGCACCTGGGTCGCGGTCGTGCCGAAGACCCAACCGCCCGGGTTCGCCTCGACCGCGCCGCCGAGCGCCAGCGCAATCGCCTGGTGGCCGAAGCACGCCCCGAACAGCGGCACGCCGACCTCGACCGCCTCGCGGATCAGCGCGAACAGCCGGTCGAGCCAGGGGGCGAGGTCGTTCACCGAGGCGGGGCTGCCGGTGATGAGGAACCCGTCGTGCCCGGCGACATGCTCTGGAAACTGCCCGTCCTTGACCGAGTAGACCGGGAAATCGCACTCCGGGCAGAGCGGCGCCAGCGCCGCGCGCCATTTCTCGCCGTCGCGCGGATGCGCCGCGGCAAAGGCGCTTTCGTCGGTGTTGGTCATCAGGATGCCGATGCGCATGATTTCCCCGCTTTACATATTTAGAGGCTCACTTAGTATATTTTCAAAACCACAAGCGACAACCACAATCGCACACACCGGGGAGATGCTCATGACCGTCTGGACACCGACGGACGACGGCCACGCGGATCTGTCGAGCCACGACACCTTCGCCGACGGCCCGCCGCACAACACCTTCGCCCGGATGCGCCGCGAGGCGCCGCTGGACTGGCAGGAATGGGACGGCGGCGTCGGGTTCTGGAACGTCACCCGGCATGAAGACATCCTCAAGCTCAACCGAGATACCGGGCTGATGTCCTCGGCCCGCGGGATCCGGATGGAGGACCAGAGCTACGAGGAATACCTCGCCCGGCGCACCTTCCAGGAGACCGACCCGCCCGAGCACATGAAGACTAGGATCAAGGTGGCCAAGGCGTTTTCCGCGCCGGTCGTCGCCGGGTTCGACGCCCAGATCCGGGCCCTGTGCGACGAGATCCTCGACCAGGCGCTCGAGATGGGCACTTTCGACGCGACCAAGGAAATCGCCCGGCAGCTCCCGATGCGGATGCTCGGCCAGATCCTTGGCACCCCCGAGGCCGATCTGCCCTGGCTGGTCGAGAAAGGCGACGCGCTCATTGCCAACACCGACCCGGATTTCACCGAACACGTGCTCGACAGGATGGAGACGGACGAATACCGGCTGATGCCGTTCAACTCCCCCGCCGGCGCCGAGCTCTTCGACTACGCCAAGGAGCTGATGGCGGAAAAGAACCGGACCGGCGACACCGAGGGCGTGCTGCACATGATCTTGCAGCCCGACAAGGACGGCGAAGTGATGCCGGAAGTCGAGTTCCGCAACTTCTTCTGCCTGCTGGTCGCGGCCGGCAACGACACCACGCGGTATTCCATCGCCGCCGGCATCCAGGCGATGGCGCACCAGCCCGAGCTTCTGGGCCAGATGCAGGAAGGCGGTGAGATCTGGAAGACCGCGCCCGACGAGATCATCCGCTGGGCGACGCCCGCGCTCTATTTCCGCCGCACCGCGACGCGGGATTTCGAGATGCACGGGCAGACCGTGCGCGAAGGCGACAAGGTGCTGCTGTGGTGGGCCTCGGGCAACCGCGACGAGACCGTGTTCGACGATCCGTTCCGGGTGAAGCTCGACCGGGCGCCGAACCCGCATGTCTCCTTCGGCCAGGGCGGGCCCCATGTCTGCCTTGGCATGCACCTCGCGCGCCTCGAAGTGCGGATCCTGTTCCAGGAGCTCGCGAAGCGGATCAAAGCGGTGGAACCCGCTGGACCGCACCGCTTCCTTCGCTCTAACTTCGTGGGCGGGATCAAGCACCTGCCCGTCACCGTGACCCCGGCCTGAAACCCCCGGCCTGAAACCCTCGGCCTGAAACCCCCGGCCTGACAGGGCCCGCACGGTCCCACCAACCCGGCCCCAGAAGGAGCCCGCCCCATGAAAGACCGCCTGCGCGCAATGTTTCTCGACCATCTGTCGATCCTGCGCGGCAAGTACCTGCCCGCCTCCAAGATCGGCGACGGTTCGACCCGGTTCTGCCGTTCGACCTTCGGCGTCCACTACGACAAGGACCTGCTCGACGCGCCGGGCGCGATGATGATGCAGGGGCTGCCGGACATGGAGCTCACCTGGCGCGCCGAGGAAATCCGCGACGGCTGGGAAGCCCACACCAAGGTCGTGCTCGGCGATCTGCTCGACGAGGCGGGCCAACCCCTGCCCCTCGACGGCCGCGGCGCGCTCAGGAAAGCGGTTGCCGACTGGGGCAAGCTCGGGCTCGAACCGATGATCGGGATCGAGCTCGAATGCTACGCGATGCAGGGCAACGAAAACGGCCGGCTGGTGCCCTACGATGCGCCGGGCGGCGTGGTCTACGGCACCGGGCCCTTCACCGATCCGCTGAGGTTCACCGACGATATCTGGGAGCGGGCCGAACAGCTCGGCTTCAATCTCGAGATGATGACCGGCGAATACGACAGCCCGCAGTTCGAATTCACCCTAACCTTCGACAGCGCGGTGAAGGCGGTGGACGATATCGTGCTGTTCCGGCAGATGGCCCGAGAAGTGGCGCTGGAACACGGGATCGTGCTGACCTTCATGCCGAAGCCCATCGCCGAGGCGGGCGGGTCCGGCATGCATATCAACTTCTCCTTCCGCGATGCGGACGGAAAGAACGCGCTCGGCAACGGCCCCCAAGGCGGGCCCGAACATATGAACGACCTTTCCAAGGGCTGCGTCGCCGGGCTCATGCACCACCACAAGGCGCTGGCGGGCTTCACCGCGCCGACGGCGAACTCCTACCAGCGGCTGCAGCCCGGAATGCTGGCCGGGTACTGGCGCAACTGGGGCGGCGACCACCGCAACGTGACCACGCGGGTGAGCGCCGAAGGGGGCGCCAAACAGCGGATCGAACACCGGATGGCGGATGCCTCGTCCAACCCCTATGTCGCCGTCGCTGCGGTGCTGCAGGCGGCCCGGCTCGGGGTGACCGCGGACTACCCGCTGCCCGCGAAGGAAACCGGCGACGGGTTTGAAAAAACCGACGCGAAAGACGGGGTCGGCACCGGGCTCAAGCAGGTGATGCGCGATCTCGCCGCCGACACGCTGCTCGCCGAGGCCGTGGGCAAGGAGCTCGCCGAGCACCAGGTCTATATGCGGCTCAAGGAAGAGAAGAAGACGCGCGACCTCGAAGGCGACGGCTTGCGCGATTTCTACGTCTATTACGTGTGAAGGAGCAGGCCATGAAGGTCACCTGGGAACTTGCCGACGGCACCGAGATCGTGGCCGAGAACGTGGCCGAAGGCACGACGCTCAAGGACGCGGCGCTGGCCAACAACGTGCCCCTGATCCTCGGCGATTGCGGCGGCAACCTGTCCTGTGCGACCTGTCACGTGGTGGTGGCGGAGGACTGGGCCGAGGCCGTGGGCGGGCCGGAGGAGACCGAGGATTTCATGCTGGACGCCACCGAAGCCCCGCGCGAGGCACGCTCGCGGCTGTCCTGCCAGATCGAGATGTCGGCGGCGCTGGACGGGGTGCGCCTGCGGGTGCCACAGCCCTGACCGGTTCCGCTTTTCGGGTGGGCGCGCGCAGGGTGTGCGAGGTTTGTGCGAGCTCGCACACCCATCTAAGCCCTTGGCCTAAAAGACGTTAGCGCTAACTGTGCGCGCCCGCGCGGGGACGGCCACCGGGGCCTCCGGCGGGCGTAATTGGGCCAAGATAAAGGGGCGGTCAAAGCGACTGGAACCCGGCCCGCAACGCCGCGAGGATGGTCTGGACATCCTCGGACGTCACCACCAGTGGCGGCGACAGGATGATGTTCGGGCCCGAGACCCGCACCATCGCACCGGCCTCGTAGGCCACCTCCTGCACCTTGGCGATGGTCGCCTTGTCGATCGGCGTTTTGGTCTTCGGATCGGCCACCAGTTCGAGCGCGCACATCAGCCCCTCGCCGCCGCGCACGTCGCCGCAGACCATGCATTGATCGCCGATCTCCTTGAGCCCGGCATAGAGTTCGGCCCCGCGCGCCGCGGCATTCTCGGGCACGTTCAACCGCCGGGTCTCGGCGAGACAGGCGAGCGCCGCAGCCGCGCCGACCGGGTGGCCGGAATAGGTGTAGCCGTGGCCGATGGCCGCCGCACCGGTGGTATCGCTCTCGAAGACCTCGACCACATGGTCGGCGATCATCACCGCGCCGAAGGGGAAATAG
>JAGRMP010000008.1:16886-30958 GCA_020441225.1 Maritimibacter sp.
CCGTTGGTGATCGCCTTGGCGGTCGCCATCAGATCGGGCTGCACCCCCCAGTGCCGCGAGCCGGTCCAGGACCCGGTGCGGCCGAAGGCGGTGATGACCTCGTCGGCGATGAGCAGGATGCCGTGTTTCGAGCAGATCTCGCGCACGCCCGGCATGAAGCTTTCATGCGGCACGATCACCCCGCCGGCCCCCAGGATCGGCTCCATGATGAAGGCGGCAATGGTGCCCGCGCCCTGAAAGGCGATCTCGTCTTCGAGCGCCATCAGGCAGAGGCCCGCGAGCGTCTCGGGGTCGGTCTCGTTGAACGGGTTGCGGTAGGTGTAGGGCGCGGGGATGTGGTAGCAGCCGGGCAGGAGCGGCTCGTACTGGGTGCGGAAATTGGCGTTGCCATTCACGCTCGCCGCGCCGGTATGGGTGCCGTGGTAGCCCTTCTTGAGGCTGAGGTATTTGACCCGGCCGGTGTCGCCGCGGATCTTGTGATACTGGCGCGCAAGCCGCAGCGCAGTCTCGACGGAATCAGAGCCGCCGGAGGTGTAGAAGGCGCGGGTGAGCCCGTCGGGGGCGAAGAAATCGCGCAGCTCTTCCGAAAGCTCGATCACCGCGTCGTTGGTGGTGCCGCGGAAGGTCGAGTAATAGGGCAGCCGGTCGAGCTGGTCGGCGATGGCTTTCTTCACCGGATCGCAGGAGAAGCCGAGGTTGACGTTCCAGAGCCCCCCGACCCCGTCGACCACTTCGTGGCCGTCGACATCTTTGATCCGCACGCCGCTTGCGCCGGTCACGATCGTGGGCGGGTTCCTGTGGCTCTCGGCCGGGTGGGTCATGGGGTGCCAGAAGGAGCGCGCGTTGTTTTCCTTGAGAAAATTGGCGGTTTTCATGGCTGGATCCTTTCGGGCATCGGAGCGGTATGTTGGGCGATCGGGAGTGGCGGCGCGGGGTCCGGGAACCCGTGCGGGAGGAAGCCGCCGGTGAGCCGGGTGAGGTGGCGGGCCCGGTCGATCACCGCGGCGCGGACACGGGCCGCGAGATCGTCGGTCATCCGGGTCACCGGCGCGGCGACGGCGACCGCGCCCACCACCCGGGCGGCATTGTCGAACACCGGCGCGGCGTGGGAGACGACATCGACCTCGAAGCCGCCGACCGAGACCGCGACGCCGCTCCTGCGCACGCCTGCGAGGGTCGCGCGGATCGCCTGCGGGTCGGTCACCGTTTCGGGCGTGCGGGCGGCGAGCGGTTCGCCGAGCACGCGGTCGACGAAATCGCCCGGCGCAAAGGCGAGCACGGCAATGCCGGAGCTGGTGCCGTGGAAGGTGAGCACTTCGGCATCGTCCATCAGCACCGAGGTGCCGTGGGCCGGGCTGTAGGCATAGGCGAGCGTCGAGAGGGTTTCGCCCTCGAGCAGTGAGAAATGCGCGGTTTCGCCGGTAGCGGCGGCGAGCTCGGTCACCACCGCCTGGACGGTTTCGCGCATCGGCACCGCCTGTTCGCGCAACGCCGCGAGGCGCAGGAAGGCGGGACCGAGTCGGTAGGCGCGCCCGGCGCCCACCTGTTCGACGAAGCCCTGCGCCGCCAGTTCGCTCATCAGCCGGTAGGTGGTGGTCTTGTTCAGCCCGGACCGGCGCGCCAGCTCGCTCAGCCCCAGTTCGGGCGTGGCGCGGGCGAAAAGCCCGAGCAGCGACAAGGCTTTGGTCACCGTCCCCATGGGCGCTAGCGGGCCTCCCTGCCCGATTTTTCGGCAGGTCGCACCCGGTTGCGGCTAGACCTGCGACATTCTGTCCCAAAATCGTTGACAGGTTCGGCATGGGTCTGTCAATCTGAAAAAGAACCGACGGTTCGAATAATGAACCGCTCGCCACCCCGCCGGGGACAGGCGTGCGCAACAGGGAGACTTTCATGAAACCGACCCACCTTCTGGGCGGCACGCTGGCCCTTTCCATGGCCGCCCTCGCCGCCCCCGCCCTGGCCGAATACCCGGAAAAGCCGGTGAGCTTCATCGTGCCCTGGCCGCCGGGCGATCTCGAAGACGTGCTGACCCGGATGATCGCGGAAGACTTCGCCGCCGAATACGGTGTCGCGGCCGCGGTGGTGAACAAGCCCGGCGGCGGCGGCGGCCCCTTCCCCGGCGCGATCGACGTCGCCACGGCGCCGCCCGACGGCTACACCATCGGCTCCTTCGTGCCGGGCGTGCCGGTGATCGGCCACACCATCGGCATCGACGAGCTGACGCCGGAGAAATTCGATCCGATCGGGATCTTCCTTACCTACCCCTTCGTCATCGCCACCGCGGGCGACGCGCCCTATTCGACCATCGACGAGCTTGCGGCCTACGCGATGGAGAACGATGTGGCGCTTGGCCATTTCGGCGACGTGCTGACGCCCACCCAGGTGACCAAGGCGCTGGCCGCCGCGAAGGGGTTCAGCTGGGGCTCGGACGCGGCCTTTGACTCGCTCGACTGCAACACGCTGGCCTCGGGCGACGCGGATGTGATCAACACCACGCTGCAGCTGATCCTGCCCTGTCTCGATGACGTCAAGGTCCTGGTTTCGATCACCGGCGAGCGGATTTCGCGGGTGCCGGAGACGCCGGCGATCGGCGAAGTGGATCCGAGCCTCGACATCGCGCTGTGGAACGGGCTGTTCGTGACCAAGGAGACGCCGCAGGACGTGCGCGACAAGATCGCCGCCGTCGCCGAGAAGACGGTGATGAGCGCCCGCGCCCAGGAAGTGGCCGAGACCACCGGCGCGCTGGTCTACTGGATGAACGCCGAGGACAGCGCCGCGCAGATCGAGACCGACAAGGCGACGCTCGCGACGATCAGCGCGCTGATCGAGTAGGCCTTTCACGGCATTGAAACGGATGGCGGTCCGGGGTCTGTCCCGGTCCGCCCTTACCCTCGCGAGGCGGAAATGAGCGACGATACCGGCGAGAGCTTTCGCGGGCCGAAACGCGGCCAACTGCCCTTCGCGGGGGGCTTTCTGCTGATCTCCGCCCTGCTCGCCGCGCTCCTGTGGGACCAGACGGTGTGGAAAGCGGGCACGGATCTGTTCAGCCAGGCGCGATTCTGGCCCGCCATCGGGGTCTTTGGCATGGTCGGCTTCACCGCGCTGCACCTGTGGCACCTGCCGCGCCGAAAATTCGTGCCCGCGGACCGGGCCGAAGCGCGCAACTGGCTGCAGGTCTTCGAATACGTCGCCTGGTTTCTCGCCTATGTCTGGCTCGTCCCGCTCATCGGCTACCTGCCCGTCACCCTCGCCTTTGCCGCCGCGCTCTCCTGGCGGATGGGCTACCGCAGCCGCAAGATGCTGTGGATCTCGGTCGCCTTCGGCCTCGCGGTGGTGATCCTGTTCAAGATGTTTTTGCAGGTGAAGATCCCCGGCGCGGCGCTCTACGAGCTCCTGCCGGGGGCTGTACGCAACTTTTTCATCCTCTATCTCTGAGGCGGCCCGCGCATGGAGCTCTTCACCCAATTCTTCACGCAGGTCGAAGCCTCCTCGGCGATCCTGATGCGCTGGGATGTGGTGCTGGCGCTGCTCGTGGGCTCGGTCGGCGGGGTGCTGATCGGTGCGATCCCCGGCGTCGGCCCGGCGGTCGCCATCGCGATCCTCCTGCCCGCCACCTTCAGCATGGATCCGATCGTCGGGCTCACGGTGCTTCTCGGCATCTACGGCTCGTCGATGTACGGGGGCGCGATCCCGGCAATCCTCATCAACACCCCCGGTACGGCGGTGAACGCGCTCACCACCTATGACGGTTTCCCGATGACCACCCGGGGCGAGGCGCGGCGCGCGCTGTCGCTCGCCTATTCCTCGAGCTTCTTCGGCGGGATCTTTTCGGTGCTCTGCCTGATCCTGCTCGCGCCGATCCTGGCGAAGGTCGCGCCGATGTTCGGGAGCCGCGAGATTTTCCTCGCCGCCCTGCTCGGCATCATCCTCGTCGTCACCGCGCACCGCAAACAGGCGCTGATCGCCGCCGCCATGGCGAGCTTCGGCATCTGGCTGTCGACCATCGGGCTGCACCCGGCGACCTATTCGAAGCGCTACACTTTCGACCAGGCCTGGCTCTCGTCCGGGGTCAACCTGATCGTCGTCGTGCTGGGCCTCTTCGCGCTCAGCCAGGCCTTCATCCTGCTTATGGGCGAGGACGAGAAGGTGCGGCTGACCAAGCTCAAGGGCTCGTTCTTTCAGGGCTTTCGCGAACTTCTGCGGCATCCGCGCGTCGCCTCGGTCTCGGCGGGGTTCGGCGTGCTCATGGGGATGATCCCGGGCGTCGGCGAGTTCACCGCGCAGTTCATGTCCTACACCTACGCGCAGCGCACCTCGAAACGGCCCGAGGATTTCGGCCACGGCGCCTCGGAAGGGCTGATCGCGGCGGAGACGGCGAACAATGCCGTGCCCGGCGCGGCGATGATCCCGTTGCTTGCCCTCGGCATCCCCGGCGAGGCGCTCACCGCGATGATGCTCTCGGTCTTCTACGTGCACAACGTCACACCCGGCCCGCAGCTCTTCCAGAACGACATGGATTTCGTGGTCGCGCTCTACCTCGCGCTTCTGATCCTGAACGTGCTGGTCGTCGCCTTCCTGCTGGTCGCCACCAACCAGCTGGTGAAGGTGGTGAAGATCCCCAACCGGTTCCTCGGCGTCGCCATCCTGACGCTCAGCTTCGTGGGCGTCTATTCCCTGCGCAATTCCTTCACCGACTGCATCCTCGCCGCCGGTTTCGGCGTCTTCGGCTACATCCTCAAGCGGCTCGATCTGCCGGTCGTGCCCATCGTGCTCGGCATGGTGCTCGGCAATATCATGGAAGTGAAGCTGCGCGCCGCGATGGCGCGGGTGAAGACGCCGCTCGACTTCATCGACCGGCCCATCGCCGCGATCCTGTTCGCCGTCATCCTCATCGTCCTCGCCCTGCACATCCGCCGGGTGCTGCTCGACAGAAAAGAAAGAAAGGCCCGCCAATGGTCGACCAGTCACGCATCAACGAGCTTCGCAGCCAACCTGTCGCGCCGCAGAAGCTATTTATTGACGGAACGTGGCAAGCGGCTGAGGGCGAAGCGCTCGACGTACGCTCGCCCATCGACGGACAAGTCCTGACCACGATAGAGCGCGCGCAGGCGTCCGATGTGAACCGGGCGGTCGCGGCGGCGCGGCGCGCGTTTGACGACGGGCGCTGGTCGCGCCGGGCACCGGGGGAGCGCAAGAAGGTGCTTCTGCGTCTGGCGGAGCTGATCGAGCGCGAGGCGCTGGCGCTCGCCGTGCTGGGGGTGCGCGACAACGGCACCGAGATCTCGATGGCGTTCAAGGCGGAAGCCGGGTCGGCGGCGGCCACCTTCCGCTATTACGCCGAAGCGCTCGACAAGCTTTACGGCGAGATCGCGCCCACGGGCCCGGGCGTGCTGGGGCTTGTCCACAAGGAGCCCGTGGGCGTGATCGGCGCCATCGTTCCGTGGAACTTTCCCCTGATGATCGGGTCGTGGAAGCTCGCGCCCGCGCTGGCGGCGGGCAATTCGGTGGTGCTGAAACCGGCAGAGACGGCGTCGTTGACGCTCTTGCGCATCGCCGAGCTGGCGGCGGAAGCGGGGCTGCCGGACGGGGTCTTGAACGTGGTCACCGGCGAGGGCCGGGTGGCGGGAGAGGCGCTGGCGCTGTCGATGGATGTGGACGTGATGGTCTTTACCGGTTCGGGCGCCACCGGGCGGCGGCTCCTGGAATACGCGGCGCGGTCCAACCTCAAGCGCTGCTATCTGGAGCTGGGGGGCAAATCGCCCAACATCGTCTTTGCCGATGCGCCGGACCTCGCCAAGGCCGCCAAGGTCTCGGCCACCGCGATCTTTCGCAACGCGGGCCAGGTCTGCGTCGCGGGCTCACGGCTGTTGGTCGAGGAGCGCGTGCACGATGAGTTTGTCGCGGCGCTCACGGAGGCGGCGCGGGGTTTGACCGTGGGCGATCCGCTGGAGCTGAGCTCGGATGTGGGCGCGGTGAACTCGCTCGCCCAGCTCGAAGGCAACCTCGGCTTCGTCTCCGGCGCTCTGGAGGAAGGGGCGGAACTGGCGCTGGGCGGGTCCCGGATCCTGCAAGACACGGGCGGCTGGTACATGGAGCCCACGGTGGTGACGGGGGTGCGCCCCGAACATCGGGTGGCGCGCGAGGAGGTCTTCGGCCCGGTGCTGGCGGTGACCTCCTTCGCGTCGGACGAAGAGGCGGTGGCGCTGGCGAATGCCACCGATTACGGGCTCGCCGCCGGGGTGTGGACCGCGGATCTCTCGCGCGCCCACCGGATGGTGCGCGACGTGCGCGCGGGCGTGGTGCATGTGAACACCTATGGCGGCTCGGACCTGACCGTGCCGCTCGGTGGCGTCAAGCAATCGGGCAACGGTCACGACAAGAGCCTGCACGCCTTCGACAAGTATCTCGACCTGAAAACCGCCTGGATTGCGCTGTGACACAGGAGGGGGCGGCAGAAGACCTCGTCGCGCGCCGACGGCGGCTCCTCGGCCCGAACGTGTCGACATTCTACGACCAGCCTGTCCATATCACACGCGGAGAGGGGGTCTGGGTCTGGGATGCGGACGGTAACCGTTATCTCGATTGCTACAACAATGTGCCACATGTGGGACATTGTCACCCGACGGTGGTCAATGCGATCTGCGGCCAGGCGGCGACCCTGAACGTCCACAGCCGGTATCTGCACGCCGGCCTGCCCGACTATATCGAGCGGCTCACGGGGACCTTTGCCGACGGGTTGGACACCGCTGTCCTGACCTGCACCGGGTCGGAGGCGAACGATATCGCCTTGCGGATGGCATGGACGGTCACGGGCAAGCGCGGGATCATCGCGACCGACCACACCTATCACGGCAATACCAGTGCCGTCGCTCAGCTCTCGGCGACCAATCGGCCCGGGACCGGGGCGGTGGATTGGGTGGCGCATGTGCCCGCGCCCGACAGCTACCGGCCGCTGGGAGGGGTGCCGGGCAAGCCCCATGCCGAGGCCTTCGCCGCCGCGGTGCAGGAGGCGATTGCGGTGCTGGAGGCGCGGGGCGTGGGCTTTGCCGGGATCATCCTCTGCCCGGGCTTCGTCAACGAGGGCTTTCCCGAGCTGGAACCCGGATGGCTCGCCCCTGCGCTCGCCGCGGTGCGGGAGGCGGGCGGGCTGTTCATCGCCGACGAGGTGCAATCGGGCTTTGGCCGGCTGGGCCACGGCATGTGGGCGCATGAGCGGATCGGCGCGCGGCCCGACATCGTCACCTTGGGCAAGCCGATGGGCAACGGCCACCCGGTGGCGGGGCTGGTGACGCGGCCCGAGATCATGGCGGCCTTTCGCGAAAGCTACCGCTATTTCAATACCTTCGGCGGCAACCCGGTCTCGGTCGCGGCGGCGAATGCGATGCTCGACGTGCTGGAGGGCGAGGAACTGATCGAGAACGCCCGGCGGGTCGGAGACCACGCCCGCGACGGGCTGCGGGCGCTCGCGGAGCGGTACGACTGGATCGGCGACGTGCGCGGTTCCGGGCTGATCTTCGGGGCCGAGATCGTGACCGACCGCGAGACCAAGACGCCGGCGACGGGATACGTCAAGCGGGTGGTCAACGAGATGCGGCACCGGGGCGTGCTGATGAATTTCCTCGGGATCCATTACAACACGCTGAAGATCCGCCCGCCGATGCCGTTCTCGACCGAGAACGCCGACCATATGCTCGACCGGCTCGACGATGTGCTGGCGACGCTGGGACGGCCGGTTGACTGAGCCCGGAGCCTTCCTCGCCGCCTGGGGGCTCGCGGGCGCGCCCCCTGTGCTGGTGGCGCGGCGGGAGAACCATGTTTACCGGGTGGAGACCCGAGACGGCCCCCGCGCGCTCAGGCTGCACCGGCCGGGACTGCGCACCCGGGCCGAGCTGCAAAGCGAGCTCGACTGGATGGCGGTGCTGGCGGCGGGCGGGCTGCGGGTCCCTGCCCCCTGCCCGACCCCGGACGGTGTGCTCTGCGTCGAAATCGGCGGTGTGGTCGGGAGCATGGTGCACTGGATCGAGGGGCGGCCGATGGGCGTGGACGGGCAGCTTGCCGCGCTGGCGGATGCCCCCGCTGCCTACCATGCCCTCGGGCAGGCGATGGCCCGGCTGCATGCAATTTCCGACGCCTGGGAGACGCCCCCGGGCTTTGCCCGGCCCGCCTGGGATGCCGACGGGCTCGTCGGGCCGGACCCGCTCTGGGGGCGGTACTGGGAGAACCCGTTGCTGACACCCGCACAGGCGGCGCTGCTGCGCGACGCCCGGGACCTGGCCCGCGAGCGCTTGGCCGCGGGCGCCGCGGGACGAGACGAAGGCCTGATCCATGCCGACCTCGTGCCGGAGAACGTGATCCTCACCGAAAGCGGCCCGGCGCTCATCGATTTCGACGACGGCGGCTGGGGGGCGCGGGTCTTCGACCTCGCCACCGTGGCGAACCGGGCGTTGCGCGCCGAGGCCCCGGGGCCGCTCATCGCAGCGCTCGTCGCGGGCTACACCGCCACCCGCGCGCTTGATCTGGGCGAACTCGGCCTGTTCCAGGCCTTGCGCGCCTTCAGCTATGTCGGTTGGATCGCACCGCGGCTGGCCGAGCCGGGCGCGCAAGGCCGGGCCGAGCGGTTCATCGCCCTCGCCGAGCGGATGGCGCGGGACCTATTGCAGGGAAAGGAGGAACCTCATGTCTGAAAGGACCATTCTGGTCGTGGGCACCTATGACACCAAGGACGACGAGCTCGGCTACATCGCCGAGGTCATCCGCGGCCAGGGCGGCGGCGTGGTGACGATGGACGTCTCGGTGCTGGGCGACCCGTCCAAGCCCTGCGACTGGTCGAAACATGACGTCGCCGAAGCGGGCGGCTCCTCGATCCGGGCGGCGATCGACTCGGGCGACGAGAACATTGCGATGCAGATCATGGCCGACGGCGCGGCGGCCCTCGCCTCGAAGCTCTACCGCGAGGGCCGGTTCAACGGGGTGGTCGTGCTGGGCGGCTCGATGGGCACGGATCTGGCGCTCGACCTCTGCCAGGCGCTGCCGCTGGGCGTGCCGAAATACGTCGTCTCCACCGTCAGTTTCTCGGCCATGCTGCCGCCCGAACGGCTGGCGGCCGACATCCAGATGATCCTCTGGGCGGGCGGGCTCTACGGGCTCAACTCGATCTGCAAGGCCTCGCTCAGCCAGGCGGCGGGCGCGGTGCTGGGCGCGGCGCGGGCGGTGGAGAAACCGGACCTGAAGAAGCCTTTCATCGGCATGACCAGCTTCGGCAAGACCGTGCTGCGTTACATGGTCAGCCTGAAACCGGCGCTGGAGGCGCGCGGCTACGAGGTCGCGGTGTTTCACGCGACCGGCATGGGCGGACGGGCCTTCGAAAGCCTCGCGGGCGACGGCGTCTTCGCGGCCGTGATGGATTTCGCGCCGCAGGAGGTGGGCAACCATATCATGGGCTCGTCGATCACCGCGGGACCCGACCGGATGACCCATGCGGGCGCGGCGGGCATCCCCCAGATCGTCGCGCCCGGCTGCTACGACCTCGTCGATTTCGTCGGCTGGCAGGACCCGCCCGCCAAGCTCGTGGGCCAGGAGGTGCATGCGCACAACCGGCTTTTGTCCTCTGTCCTGATGACACCGGAGCAGCGCCGCGAGATGGCGCGGGCGCTGTGCGACCGGATGGCCGCGGCGAAGGGGCCGGTGGTCTTCCTCTTGCCGCTTCAGGGCTGCAACGAATGGGACCGTCCGGGCGGCCCCCTGTGCGACCCCGAGGGGCTTGCGGCGTTCATCGACGAGATGCGGACCGCCTGCCCGGCTAATGTGGAGCTGCGCGAGCTCGATTGTCACATCAACGACACCGAATTCAGCGAAGCCGCGCTCGCGGTGATCGATGAATGGGCCGCGGCGGGCACAGTGCCCGGTTGATCGGGACAAATCTCCCCGCACGGGTTGACCTCGATCAAGGAAAGGCTTTCCCTGTATCTGACAGAAAGACTCAGGGTTATAGGGAACGCGCATCATGGGCAATCGAACACTGCTGGCGGCGGGATTGGCGGTCTGGGCCGGGACAACGGGAGCGCTGGCCGAAGACGCCGTGCCGGATACGCTGGAAGCGCTGGGCGAACGGCTGTTCTTCGACGTGAACCTCTCGGCCAACCGCACCCAGGCCTGCGCGACATGTCATGACCCCGACACGGCCTTCGCCGACCCGCGCGGGATGGCCTCGCCCGGCGACGACGGCGTCTCGCTCGGCGACCGCAACGCGCCGACGGCGATGTATGCGGCCCTCACCCCGGCGTTTCACCAGGCCGAGGACGGTGCGTGGTTCGGCGGCCAGTTCCTCGACGGCCGCGCGGCGACGCTGGAGGACCAGGCCGCCGGGCCGCCGCTCAACCCGATCGAGATGGGGATGAACGACGAGGCGGCCGTGGTCGCCCGGCTGACCGAAGACCCGGTCTATGTCGCGGCCTTCCCGGCGCTGTTCGGCGATGGCGTGCTGGACGATCCGGAGGCAGGTTACGCGGCAATGACCCGGGCCATCGCGGCCTTCGAGCGGACCGGGACCTTCAGCCCGTTCAGCTCGAAATACGACCGGTTCCTGCGCGGCGAGGCGGAGCTGACCGATCTCGAGGAGCTGGGGCGGGTGTTGTTCTTTTCCCAGCAATTCACCAATTGCAACCTGTGTCACCAGCTCGGCGAAAGCCAGATGGACCCGGGCGAGACCTTTACCGATTACAGCTACCACAATATCGGCGTACCCGAGAACGTGGCGCTGCGGGAGGCGAACGGGTTCGGTGTGGGCAAGATCGACGAGGGGCTCGCGTTCAATACCGTGGTGGCCGGCGACCCGGGCACGCGGGGCAAGTTCAAGACGCCCACGCTGCGCAACGTCGCCGTGACGGGGCCCTACATGCACAACGGCCTGTTCGAGGACCTGCGCACGGTGGTGCTGTTCTACAACCAGTACAACACCGCCGTCGAAGAGCGGAAGATCAACCCCGAGACCGGGGCGCCGTTCGGCCCGCCGCCGGTGCCCGAGACGCTGGCGACGGAAGAGCTGACCCATGGCCCGGCGTTGGACGACCAGCGTGTGGATGCGCTGGTGGCCTTCCTGAAGACGCTCACGGAGGAACGCTACGAGGGGCTGCTCGAGGAGTGAGCCGCCCTGCCCCCCTGGGTCGCAGGCCCGACGTCGGGGGCGGCTCAGCCGACCCGCACCAGGTGGTTGTCCCAGGTGTAGCCACCAGCATTGCCGCCGGGGATTTCGACCCGGGCGATCTCGCCCGCGCGGTAGAGCGCGAGCCCGCCGGTGCAGGTGATCGCCAGCCCGTCCGGCATCGGCGCGACACCGCTGGCCTCGCCGAGCGCCGCGTCCTCGTCCGGTGAACCGTCCGCGCCGAAGAAGACCACGTGGTTGCCCTTGGGGCCGGTGACGGCGATCTCGCCTTCGACCCGGGAGACCGCGATGGAGCCCGCGTATTGGCTGAGCGTGGCGGTGGCGGGGTGGTCGAGGAAGTCGGGCGGGGTGTCGCCGCCTGGCGTGAAGCGGGCGACGAGCGGGACGCCCGCGCGCGGATCGCCCTGCCATTGCAGCGCGGCGACGATGCGGCCCTGTGCATCGACGTCGATATGACGGATCGAGTTCTGCCGCATCTCGCCCTCGAAGGCCCAGCTTTGTGTCACCTCTCCGGTGGCGGTCAGGATGCTCAGGTTGGTCTGCATCGTCGGCAGGTTGAGCTTGGCGCGCTCGAAATCCGGGTGGGTCTGGATACCGCCGTTGGCGACGGCGAAGTCGCCGTTTGCGAGCCGCAGGATTTCATGCGGGCCGATGCCCCCGGAGGGAAACTCGCCAAGCCGCGCATAGCCGTTGGCCGCGTCCCAGAGGCCGATCCGCCCGTCCGGCACGTCGAAGGCGTTCTCGGTGGTGAGCAGCAGGCGGCCATCGGCGGTGTACGCGCCGTGACCGTAGAAATGGCGGTCGGCGGGCGTGGTGAGCCGGGCGACCGCGTCGCCCCTGGCGCAGTCGATCACCAGGGCGAAATCGCCCGGACGGCGGGCGAAGGCGACGGCCTCGGCACGCTCGGGGTGGACCGCGGCGGCATGGCCGCGCCCGGGCAGCGGATGGGCGAAGCGCACGGTCCCATCGAGGGTGAGCCCGACCAGCCAGGTGGCGTTGTCGGGCGTGTTGGCGGCGCTGAGATACAGCGGCCGGGTGCCGGCGATATCGGCCCAGAGGGGCGCTGCTGCGAGCCCGGCGAGCCCGGCGCCCGCGCGCGCGAGGAAGTGGCGTCTGTGCATGGGGTCAGTCCCCGTCCGAGGGCGAAAAGCCGGTCTCGACGCCAAGCCCCGGGCCGATTTCCTCGTCGAACTGAAGTTTCAGATACCGCACCTTGGTCTGCAACCCTTCGACCCGGAACCGCGTCACCGGATCGGCCACCGCCACGTCCAGCGGTGCGCCGATATCGGCGACCCGCGCGCGGGTGTCGTCGATCACACCCAGCACCCAGACGCGCGCGGGGTTGAACACCGCACCGGCAAAGCCGTTTTCCAGGAGGTCAGCGAGCCCTGCGAGCTGGGCGTCGATGATGTCGAGGCTGAGGCCCGACCGCCAGGCCTCGGCCTGGCTCGGCTGCGGCGCGTCGAAGGTGCCGAGCGGGCGGCCGAGCCGGGCGTCGGCGATCCGTTCGAGGACGAAATCGATGGCGGTGTAGAGCGCCTTGGTGAACTCGGCGTCGGAGCGGTAGACCGGGTTGTCGGGCCCGGCGCTGCGCACGATCTCGGCCCAGCCGTCCGGGCCGAACCAGCCCTCGTAGAGCGCGGCGGCGACACCGTCGAGATGGGCCGAAATGCCGACGACAGCGGGGCATTCCGACATCTCGGAGAACATCAGCCGTTCGATCGCGGGCAGCCCCTGCGCCGCCGCCGAGCCCTGGGCGATGGTCGCGGGATCGGCGAGGCTGTCGGCGGGCAACGCCAGAAGCGCCTCGAGCCCGCGGCCGACGAAATCCTTCTTGTCCGGCCAGAAGGCGACGGTGAGCGAGGCCGCCTGCTGCTCGATGGGGCCGAACTGGTAGGGTTCGAGCGGCGCCCAGGCGCGCCAGGCATCGGCGAAGGCATCGAGAGTGGCGTCACGTTCGATCTCGCCCGCGCAATAGCCGGTCGCCGCCTCGATGAGCGCCGTCGTCGCGGTTCGGAAGGCCCCGAACTGGCGTTCCAGCACCCCGAGGGTGCGGTCGCGCACCGGCACGTGGTCGATGTCGCCGGTGACGGTCTGGGCCAGGACCGGGGCCGGGGTCAGCCCCCCGCCGGTCAGGAGCACGGCAGAGGTCGCGAGGGCTGTGAGGAAGCGGGGGCTGGTCATGTCAGAGGGACTCCAGGAAGGCGACGAGCGCGTCGCGGTCGGCTTTCGGCATCTCGCGCACGGCGTCGCGGGCGGCCTCGGCCTCGCCGCCGTGCCACAGCACCGCTTCGAGGGGCCCGCGCGCACGGCCGTCGTGCAACAGGTTTGTGTGCCCGCTGACGGCCCGGGTCAAGCCGATACCCCAGAGCGGCGGCGTGCGCCATTCGGTCCCCGTGGCCTGCCATTCGGGCCGGTCGTCGGCAAGTCCCGCGCCGAGGTCATGGAGCAGGAAATCGGAATAGGGCCAGATGAGCTGGAAGGCGCGCGCGGGGTCGCCCGAGAGCCGGTGGGTGACGAATTTGGGCACATGGCAGGCGGCGCAGCCCGCCTGTTGGAACAGCGCCTTGCCGCGCAGGACCTGGGGGGCGGCGACAGCGCGGCGGGCGGGCACGGCGATGTTGGCCGCGTAAAGCGTGAGCAGATCGGCGACGATGGGGCCGGCCTCGACATTGCCCTGCGCTTGGGTGTTGCCATCGGGCGCGGCGCGGCAGGCGGTCTGCGCCGCGGTGCAATCGCCGGAGGCGTCCGGGTAGAGCGGGTTCGCGAGCCCGATGTCCATGTGCAACGCCGCGAGCGCCTGGGCGCGCACCGTCGGCTCGCCCGCCTTGTGGCCGAAACGGCCGAGCCGCCAGGCGCCGTCCTCGCGCGACCAGACCCGGTTGGGGCGGCCCGAGATGCCGTCGCCATC
>JAGRMP010000642.1 GCA_020441225.1 Maritimibacter sp.
AGCCGCATCCAGTCGGAGCGCTCGGAACCGGTGAGCTGCGCCCAGGTGCCGGGACCGGGGTAGAGGCTTTCGACCGCGATCCCTTCGGCGATCAGCACCGCATGGCCAGGCAGCAGAAGCCCGAAATAGGTGATCGCCCGGCGCCCGGCGGCAAAACGGATGCCCCTGTGCCGGGTCAGCGCCTTGACCGGGGCGAGCGCGCCGAGCGGGTCGTGCAGCACATGGCTCGGCGCGGTGTCGATCAGCACCCGGTGGTTGGGCGACAGGATCAGATCGCGCTGCGGCGACCCGTCGCCGAACGCCCCCTTGGCGATCCGTACCGGCTGCGCGGGATGCGGCGTGTCGAACACCAGCCGGCGTTTGCCGATCCAGCGGATCGGCTGCGGCCCGTCGTCGAGCGTGGTGACGTAGTCGCCGACCCGGAGCTTGTCGGCGCGTTTGAGCCCGAGCGGGGTAGCGAGTCGCGTGCCCGGGCCGAAGCAGACGAAATCGTAATCGTCCTTGGTCGATTGGGTGATCGAATCGTAAGCGGTGTTCACCACCGAGGTGAAGGTGATGGTGTCGATCCCCTGGCTTGCGAGCAGGGGCTGGCTGTCCTGCAGCAGGAGGAAGACATTGCCCTGGTTGTCCTGGAACGTGCCGAAATTGGCCTCGTAGGTCGAGCCGTCGTAGAAGGTGACGGTGCCGTGCAGCACGGCCACGCTGTCGACCTTGGCGGTGACGGTGCCTGCACCGAGATTGTACTTGATGTAATCGTCGTTGAAAAAATTGTCGGTATCGATGGTGTCGTCGAAATAGCCCGCGTAGGTTTGCACATCGACGATATTGTTGGCCATTGCATTGCCCGGACCCGCGCCGAACGTCGTCAGCAGGGCGGACGTGTTCTCCTGCGTATTGGAGAATTCGTCCCAATCCATGTCGGCAAAATTGCCGAGATAGATCGTGGACCATATGACGTTGTCGGCCATCGGGCAGCGTCCAGGCGGTTCGGGTCGCCGCGACCATACGATATCGGATTTTCATTCTGGTTAACGGCGGGCAGGGGCCCGGACCGCGCACGCCCCCGTCGCCGGGAAAGGATCAGACCGAGCAGGCCGCCCCGCCCAGCACACAGAACTTGGCGCAATGGGGGTGGTTGAGCGCCACCGGGCGGTCCGCCTCGGCCAGCGTCGCCCCCATCTCGAAGGCTTCGTCATAGGCGATGAGCGTGCAGGCGAGCACCGAAGACGGGCGGCCGCGACGCTTGACCACCATCCGAGACGAGGCGCACATCACGTCCTCGGGCCGCTTGCCGAGAATGTCCCAGCAGGCGGTGGTGATCTCGGGCACTTCGACTGTCAGATCCATTTCCGGAAAGATCACCGTCATCCCGGGGTCCTGCGCGTCGATGTCGAGCCCGTGGGCGGCAAAGAACGCGGCGTATCCCGCCCGCGCCTCGGCCGGGTCCATGTCCCACAGCGCCCGCCCCGCGACCGCGAGCCGCGCCCCTTCGTCGCGCAGCCAGGCGAGCCCCTTGACGGTCTCGTCGTAGCTGCCGGGCCCCCGGATCTCGTCATGCGGGGCGCGGTCCCAATGGTCGAGCGAGACCCTGAGCGTCAGCCGGTCGCCGTAGAGCGCAATGAGCCGCTTCAGCCCCTGCTGCAGGCGCGGCCGCATCATCGGTCGCATCGCGTTGGTCAGCACCAGCACCCGGTAGCCGCGTTCGAGCGCGTCTTCGACCATCCGGATGATGCCCGGGTTCAGGAACGGCTCGCCGCCGGTGAAGCCGATCTCCTCGACCGGCCAGCCCAGCCCCGCCAGCTCGTCGAGATACCGCGCGACCTCTTTCGCACCGATGTATTCCAGCGCGTCGTTCGCCGGGCTGCTGTCGATATAGCAATTGCTGCAGGCGATATTGCACAGCGTGCCGGTGTTGAACCACAGCGTCCTGGGGTGGCTGAGCGCAACCGTGGCGCGGGCGGCGCCGTCCGCCGTGACGCCCGGATCGCGGAACTTGCCCGCATTTGCCTCGGTATGCGCTGCTCCGCCGCCGTTACCGTACATAACCCGCCTGTTCACTCTGTTGTCACACGAAAGAGCTAACCCATGGGCGCCGCGACGAAAAGCCCGTGTCGGAACGGCCACGTCCTTGTGAAGCCCCGGCGAGGTGGTAGACTGGCGCGCGCGGCTGGCGTATCAGGCCGGGAAAACGGTTTGCGTTAGCGCTAAAGGCCCCGGGGCCGCGACGGGTCTCCGGACCGGCGGCACAGACCAGACCCGGGCCAGAATCGCGCCAGAATGGAGACAGACCCATGGTATCGCGCGTCATCCCGGTCGACCCGTTCGACCTCGTGATCTTCGGAGGCACCGGCGATCTTGCCCGGCGCAAGATCCTTCCCGGCCTCTACCGCCGGTTCCGCGACGGCCAGATCCCCGACACCGCCCAGATGATCGGCGCCGCCCGCACCGAGATGGACGCAGAGGCCTACCGCGAAGAGGTAGCCGGGGCGCTGAAGGAATTCCTGCCTGCCGACGTGCTCGACAAGAAGACCGTCAAGGCGTTCCTCGCCCGGGTCGACTATGTCGCCACCGACGCCACCGGCACCGGTGGCTGGAAAGACCTCAAGGACAAGATGCGCGAGGGCCATATCCAGGTATTCTACTTCTCGGTGGCGCCGGGTCTGTTCGGCGACATCGCCGAGCGCCTGCACCGCCACAAGATCGCCGGCGACGGCGCGCGGATCGTGGCCGAGAAACCCTTCGGCAAGGATCTCGCCACTGCCCATGCGCTCAACGAGACGCTGGCGCGGCATTTCGGCGAACACCAGATCTACCGGATCGACCATTACCTCGGCAAGGAAACGGTTCAGAACCTGATGGCGGTCCGCTTCGGCAACATGCTGTTCGAACCCTTGTGGAAGAACCAGTACATCGACCATGTCCAGATCACCGTCGCCGAAACCGTGGGTGTCGGCGGGCGCGGGGCCTATTACGACAAGTCGGGCGCGATGCGGGACATGGTGCAGAACCACCTGATGCAGCTCCTGTGCCTGACCGCGATGGAGCCGCCTTCGCGGTTCGAACCCGACGCGGTGCGCGACGAAAAGCTCAAAGTGATCCGCGCGCTCGAACCGGTCGAGACGGAAGACATCGTGCGCGGCCAGTACCTCGCGGGCGAAACCACGCCCTCCTATCTCGACGACGTCGAAAACCCCGGCAGCCTGACCGAAAGCTTCGTGGCGATGAAGGTGCATGTGGCGAACTGGCGCTGGAACGGCACGCC
>JAGRMP010000643.1 GCA_020441225.1 Maritimibacter sp.
CGGGCGACATGGTCGGCCTCGTCGCCATAATCCATGAACTCGGCATATCGCGGATGTCCGCCCGGCCAGCGCCGCGCGTGTTTGATCGGGCACCAATAGGCCTCGGTCCGCGCCGCCACCTCGCGCACATAGGCGACGACCCCGTTGGCATAGCCGCAATAGGCGCAGTTGAGTTTTTCCAGCGCGTTGAGATAGCCGAGGTTGTGGCGGTCGATCACCACGTAGTCGCGCCGCCGCACGCGCGGGATTCCGTAGGCGGGAAAGCAGATCCGCTGGTAGAGCGTCACCCAGAGATCGACCAGCACGAAGGGCACGATCAGCGAATAGATCACTGGCGCGGTCGCCATGTCGCGCAACCGGATCGCCCGGATGTAGTCGAGAAGGTTCTCGCGGGCGGCCCGGTGCCGGTCCAGCACCTCCGCTTCGAAGACCATCCGCCCGCGCACGAGGCGTCCGCCGAGCGCCGCGCGCCGCCGGGCGATCTCGGCCTCGAGCTCGACCTCGATCTCGCCGGCCCGCCGCGCCAGCTCCTGCAATTTCGACGTCATTGCCGCCTCCGTTAACGATTCATCCACATTCTGGCCGTAGAATTGCCATCCCGACACCGGAAACAGTCTTTCCCGACCTGTTTCCTTGTCGAAATGCCACAAATTCTGCACATTCGAGACTTGGGTTGCGTGCGAGTCCCTCGGGGTCGGCTGCCGCGCCGACCCGCGCTTGGGGTGTTGTGAATGGGGTGGGGGTCTCATGGCCTTTTTGGTGTTGTCTATCGGTCTGGTCGCAGCGACGTTCTGGGTGGCGCGGCCGGTTCTGGTCGCGGGCGGGCTGCGGATCAATCTCGACAATGTTGACGGACGCGGGGTGCTGGGCGCTTTTGCCGGCGTGTCGGCCGTCGCCCTGGTGCTCGGGGTCGACATGGCCATCGGCCTGCTCGCCGCCGCGCTGGTCAAGTCGGCGGGCCACCTCGTCGGCCACCGGCTGGTCGGCGACACCGAGGCCGAGTTTCGCCTGGTGCCCTTCCCGGGCGGGCCTGAGGCGGCGGGTGCGGCGCCGCGCAGCGATATCGGGGCCTTTTTCATCCTCCTGATGGGCCCCGGGCTGGGCCTCGCGCCGATGGTCGCGGCCTTTGCCCTCTTCCATGTCTTCGCCGAAAGCGCGCCGGCCCTCGCCGAGAGCTTCCGCGCCTATGCGCTGGCCGCGGGCGCGCTCAACTTCGTCTCGCTCCTGCCGCTCTGGCCGCTCGCCGGCGGCCGGCTCGTGCAGCTCATCGTCGAGGCGCGGTTCCCGCGGGTGACGGGGCTCACCGCTGCGGCGCTGGCGGCGATGTTCGTGGGCATGTCGCTGACCATGCAGTCGCTCATGCTGTTCCTGATCGGCCTCGTTGCCGGGCTCGCGCTGGTGGTCAAGCCGCCGAAGAGCACGCCGCGCCCCTGCCTGACCCGCAAGGAAGCGCGGATCGGTTTCCTCGCCTATTTCGCCACCCTCGCGGCCTATTTCACCGCCGGTTGGTGGGTGCTGACGTTGTAGCGCCCGGGCGTTTGGCCCCCGCATCCTGCCGGATATGGGGGCCGTCCGCCCCGGGGGCCGACGCGGGCATCAGCGGCCAGTCCCACGGACCCGGGCTGACACGGCGCGCCGGCGGTGTCCGTGCCCATCGTACCGACGGGACCGACCATTATCCGCGCTCGTCGCTTGCCACGACGCACCGACGGAGCAGAGCCCGGCCGCGCCGCGCGCCGCTGCGTGCGAACCCGTCCGTCACGCAGCGCGGGTCCGACCCAGAGCGCCCGGCGTGAACGTTCCCGGCCTTGCCGACCGCCCTGCCCTGCGCCTTTTCCTGCCCCCGGCCACCGCCCGGCGCGCCGGATTGGGCACTGCTGCAC
>JAGRMP010000644.1 GCA_020441225.1 Maritimibacter sp.
GGCGAGATCGCCCGCGACTTCGCCTCCCGCGTCAATGTCGGCATGGTCGGGATCAACTTCCCGATCCCGGTGCCGCTCAGCTACTACACCTTCGGCGGCTGGAAGAAATCGGGCTTCGGCGATCTCAACCAGTACGGCCCCGACGCCTTCCGGTTCTACACCCGCACCAAGACGGTGACCGAGCGCTGGTTCCAGCACATCGAACACGGCGCCGAGACCGCGTTCAAGGCGATGGACTGACCGCGAGCGCCTGGGTTCCGAGATGACGACGCGGGCGGCCTTAGGGCCGCCCGTTTCCAATCCTGACAGCGGCGCGTGCTTTTCCCGCGCCGCGCCGCAGCGCGGGCTCCGCGAACAATCTGCATGCATTTGGCGGGGTTGTTCCGATGCCGCGGCGCGGCGTGGCAGCTTTCCGCCGCGAAACCGGCTGTGGATAACAATTTTCTTCCGGCGCGTCACATCCCGTTGCTATTTTTGAGCTATTCCAAGCCCCTGCCCCCATGCCCACAGGAGCCCCCCATGCCGATCTCGTTTTCCATCCTGTCCGACCGCGACCTGGCCCTCGTCGTCTACGAAGGTCATATCACCGTAGAAGAACGTGCCGAGGTGGTCGCGAATGTGGTGCGCCACCGCAATTTCCGCCCCGACCAGATGCACCTTGTCGATCTCTCCGGCGTCACCGGCTGGGATGCCGCGCTGGAACACGCGGTGATGCCCGGCGAAGTGCGCCGCGACTGGATGCGCCAGGCCCGCGAGACGCTCTGCGTCTACTACGCCCCCTCCGCGGCGGGCCAGGCGCTTGCCGAGATCCTCGCGCGGGCCTGGGAGGGCATTCCGGGCGTGGTGCCGATCGTGCTCGACGACGAGGCCGAAGCGCTGGCGATCCTCGGCCAGACCGAGCTGAGCGTCTCCGAACTGCCGCGCGCCGCCTGAAGGCCCGCCGCCCTCGTCGAACCCCGTCTGCCCGGCACCGGCGCTGGCACCGGCACCGGCAGCGGGATCGGCGGCAATCCGCCCCGCCTGCGTCACATTCGCTTGAATGCAGATGTTCTCCCGTGGCAGCGCCGCGCCGGGAATGCTAGGGATCCGCGCGACGCGGGCGCAGAACCCGCGCGCCGACCCGATATGCAGTCAGTTACTCGCAGGACACCGCCATGCCCCACCGCCTGACCCGCCGCGGCTTCGTCGCCGCCGCCACGGCCCTGCCCGCCGCCACACTGTTCGCCCCCGCCGTGCTGCGGGCCGAAACCGCCGCGCCCTATGCCACCGCGCCCGAGACCGCGGACGGCGGCATGGCCCGGCACAATATCTCGGCCTTCCGCTCGGAGCGCTGGCAGGACCATTTCGACAGTCTCGGCAAGGGCGCGATCGTCGCCGACACGATGAGCCGGGCGCTGCATTTCTGGTCGGGCGACGGCTCGATCTACCGGCTTTACCCGACCTCGGTGCCCCGCTCCGACGAGCTCACCAAGCGCGGCTATACCGAGGTGGTGCGCAAGAAGGAAAACCCGACCTGGACCCCGACCGCCTCGATGCACGAGCGCTTCGAGGACCTGCCCGAGGTGATGCCGGCGGGGCCGGACAATCCGCTCGGCCTGCGCGCGCTCTATCTGTCCTGGCCCGCCTATCTGATCCACGGCACCCATGACACCCGCAAGATCGGCCGGCAAAGCTCGGACGGCTGCATCGGCCTCTACAACGAGCAGATCGTCGAGCTGTTCGACCTCGTGCCGATCGGCACCCAGGTGCGCCTGATCTGAACCTGCGGCCGGCGGCCTGCGAACGGCGGTCCCCGCCCCGACGCCCCCGCCTCGACGCCGATGCTCCGGCACCCCGGGCCCGACGCCCGGGGACCGGCGCTCCGGCTCTGCCGCGCCTTCCCCAACGGAAGGACGGGAAATCCTGACTGATATTATTTACATACCCGCGCTAATACCGTTTGACCCGCCGGGTGCGCGCGATAGGCTGTGTCGCGCGTCACCCATCCGTGCCGGGAGAGACACGATCTAAGGATTTGGCGGGAATGCCGATTTCATTCCA
>JAGRMP010000097.1 GCA_020441225.1 Maritimibacter sp.
TGGTGGTCTTGCCCTCGCCCGCAGGTGTCGGGTTGATCGCGGTGACCAGGATCAGCTTGCCGTCCGGCCGGTCCTCGAGCGAGTTGATGAAGTCCTGGCCCACCTTGGCCTTGTCATGTCCGTAGGGCAGCAGATGTTCGGACGGAATGCCGAGCTTCGCCCCGATCTCCTGGATCGGCTTCTTGTTTGCCTCCCGGGCGATCTCGATATCAGTCTTGTAGGTCACCAGCGCGCCTCCCTTACCGCGTTGTCACTCGGCGGGTATAGCGGGACAATCCGCCGCAGGCAGGGTCTAAACCGACCTTTCACGGGGTTGGACCGGCGCGCTCAGGAAACCGGTGCGGCGGATACGAAACCTGCGCCCCGTTTCGGGGGCACACGCAGGCTTGTCCCCCGGGGAGGCGCGATTTTATGAAAATCGCGCGCAAGCGTTTTATGAAAACGCTTTTTCCCGCCCCCCAAAAGTCAGCGCGGGCGTGTCAGGGTGAAGAAGACCCGCCGGAAGGGAAACAGCACCGTGCCGTCCTCCTCCGCCGGGTAGGCCGCGGCCAGCTCCGCCTCATAGGCCGAGAGGAACCGCCCGGCCTCTTCCTCGTTCAGCGCGGCGAGGAAGGGCCGCATCGCCGTCGCCTCGGTGAAGCGGCGCACCGGGTGAGCGGCGCCCGCAGGTGCGAGCGGCTGGACATAGCTGGTCTCCCAGGCCGTGACCGCGCCGAAGCCGGCGAGCAGCCGGGCGTAATCCGCCGGCATCCCGACCGCGCCCGCCCGCGCCGCCGCCGCGCTCACCCGGCCGGGGAACATCTCCTCGGCGCGCCCGCGCAGAAGCGCGTGGCTCGGCGCCTCCGACTGGCCGGGCATCTGCACCGCGAGCACGCCCCCCGGCGCGAGCAGAGCCGCGAGCCGCGGCAGCAGCACGTCATGGGCGTCGAGCCAATGCAGCGCCGCGTTGGAGAAGATCACCGCAGGGGGCGTCTCCGGCGTCCAACCCGCGATGTCGGCCTCGATCAGCCGGGCATAGGCCCCGGTCCCGCCCGCATCCGCCAGCATCGCCCGCGAGCTGTCCACGCCGATCAGCGGATGGCCGGGAAACCGCGCGGCAAGCGCCGCCGCCACCGCCCCGTCTCCGCAGCCGAGGTCCACCACCGGCCCCTCCGGTACGGCCCCGATCTGCGCCATGAGATCCAGCGCCGGGCGCAAACGAAGATCCCGGAACCTTGCGTAGGTCCCGGGATCCCAATCTTTCGTTGTGCCGTGGCTCACGCCGTGGGCTCCGGCTCCAGCCCGCCCTCGCCCGAGGGCTTCTTGCGCGGCTTGGTCTTGGGGATCGCGAGCACCGAGGTTTCGTCCTCTTTCTCCGCCGCCCCGCCGTCGTGGTCTTCGTCCACATGCGGCGGCTCGCCGGCCATCACCCGCTTGATCTCGTCGCCGGTCAGCGTCTCGTATTCGAGCAGCCCCTGCGCCAGCCGTTCCCATTCTTCGTGCCGTTCCTCGAGGATCTGCGTGGCGCGGGCGTAGCCCTCCTGGATGAAGCGCTTCACCTCTTCCTCGATCAGCTCCTTGGTATGGGCCGAGACCGAGAAACCGGCGGTGTTGCCCGAGTAGCCCTCGGCCGCCTCGGCGTAGTCGATATTGCCGACCTTGTCCGACATGCCCCAGCGCATCACCATCGCGCGGGCGAGCTGGCTCGCCTGCATGATGTCACCGGCGGGGCCGTTCGACACTTCATTCTCGCCCCATTTGCGGATCTCGGCGGCCTTGCCGGCCATGGTCATCGCGAGGTTCTGCTCGCACTGGTCCTTGTGCCAGTTGAGCCGATCCATTTCGGGGAGGCTGACGACCATCCCCAAAGCCGCGCCGCGCGGAATGATCGTGGCCTTGTAGACCGGATCGCATTTCGGCAGGCTCAGCCCGACCACCGCGTGGCCGGCCTCGTGATAGGCAGTGTGCTCCTTCTGCTCGTCGGTCAGCACCATCGAGCGGCGCTCGGCGCCCATCATCACCTTGTCCTTGGCCTGTTCGAAATCCTCCATGGTCACGAACCGCCGGCCGACACGCGCGGCCATCAGCGCCGCTTCGTTGACCAGGTTGGCAAGGTCGGCGCCGGAGAAGCCCGGAGACCCCCGCGCGATGATGCGCAGATCCACATCCGGGCCCAGCGGGATCTTGCGCGCATGCACGCCCAGGATCTTTTCGCGGCCCTTGATGTCGGGGTTCGGCACGGTGACCTGGCGTTCGAACCGGGCGGGGCGCAGAAGAGCCGGGTCGAGCACGTCTTTGCGGTTGGTTGCGGCGACGATGATGACGCCCTCGTTGGCCTCGAACCCGTCCATCTCGAA
>JAGRMP010000645.1 GCA_020441225.1 Maritimibacter sp.
GCGGGGGACTGGGTCTGCTGCCGGATAATCGGGAGTTTGGCGCACGCGCAATCGTATTTTCAACTGCGACCTGGTTGAATTGAGTGCAACGGACACGTCCGCTTCGGGGTTCCCGCCGTCGCATGTATCTGCGATCACGCGAAGTGGCATCCGTTTTGCCGTTTCGTCCAGCGATCGTCAGAGATTGAAAGCGATCGTTGCGGACGGCAATAACCCCCGGCGTTCTGTCTGGCGCGTGCGTTTCAATCTTCTATGCGGCGATGGACAAGGCTTTGCCGCGCCCCAAATGGGGTCTGTTCCGGCTGGGGGCAGGATCGTATCATAAGCTGACGCCGACCTCCTTTTTCCACCTGTATTCGCCGGTGAGCAGGATATGCGCCCATCCAAGGGGCGAGATGTGCGCCAGAAGCTCTGGCGACAGTCGAGACCTTCGCGTTTTCGGGCTTCGACCGCGTGCCCGAGGTGTTTCGTGTTCCAGTAGATGATGACCGCAGCCAGCAGGTTGAGGCCTGCCATTCGGTAATGCTGACCCTCAGCTGTGCGATCCCGGATTTCGCCCTGGCGTCCAATTCGCAGGGCGTTCTTCAACGCGTGATGGGCTTCGCCTTTGTTGAGGCCAATGTTTGCGCGGCGCTGCATGTCGGCGTCGAGCAACCAGTCCATGATGAACAGGGTGCGCTCGATGCGTCCGATTTCCCGCAGGGCAAGCGCCAACTCATGCTGGCGCGGATATGACGCGAACTTCCGCAGAAGTTGGCTCGGCGGCATGACACCCGCCGCCATGGTAACCGGCCGTTTAGGACCGCAGCTCAAGCGACGGCCTTGGCCTCTTTGGATTGTGGCACCCAGTTCCACGGCAGCAGCTCGTCGAGGCGATTGATCTTGTGATCTCCGATGCGGGCAAGGATGTCTGCCAGGTAGGCTTCGGGGTCGTGGCCGCTTAGCTTCGCGCTTTCGATGATCGTCATGGCCTCCGCGAGAGTTTCACCCCCGGCATCGGCCCCGGCGAAGAGCCAATTCTTCCGACCAATCGCCAGTTCCCGTTCATTCTGCCCATGTCGGGCAGGTTTGTCGCGTTCACTATCGATGGCATGCCTATTTCGGTTCGGATGTAACGGTTTTTCGTGCCCTGCGGCGGGGTGACGGCCAGTATTTCGCGCTGGAACGCGATCCCGGTGTTGCGATCATGTCGCCGGCCTGGGTTCTGGACGCTGCGGCGTGTTCGGTGATGGCCCTGGGGTCACCGATGGTCTCGACCGTTGCTCTCGCTGATCTTCATGCGGTTCTCGGATCGCTTGGGTTCCGGCGAGACTTTGTCGATGGAGAATCGACAATGGAGGCCGGGCATGACCCCGCGACACCGAACAGAACAGGCTCAATTGCCGTTGCCCTTTCAACCGAGCCCGATAGCGCGACTATCAGAGGAGGACCGGACGATCGCTCTGACGGTGCTGGCGCAATTGTTGCTGGCGGCCGTCGGGGCCGATCCGGAGGAGGCGGAAGATGAGCGTTGAACACGGCGCCTTGCTGCCGCCCGCCCTTCTGCAGCGCCGCGCTGTTGTCTATGTGCGCCAGTCGACCCAAACCCAGGTCATGTTCAACCTTGAGAGCCAGCGCAGGCAGTACGATCTGGTTGAGACGGCGCGTGGATACGGGTTCGACGAGGTCGACGTCATCGACGACGATCTTGGCATTACCGCCAGCGGATGCGCGGAATGCCCAGGCTTTGAGCGGCTGGTGGCGTCGCTGTGCTCGGGGTCGGTTGGGGCGATTTTCTGCCTTGAGGTTTCGCGTCTGGCCCGCAATGGGCGCGATTGGCATCATGTGCTGGAGCTTTGCGGATTGGTCGAGGCCCGGGTCATCGATCATGACGGCGTCTATGATCCGCGCCATCCGAACGACCGGCTACTGTTGGGCATGAAAGGCAGCATCAGCGAGTTCGAGCTCGGGGTGCTGCGAACCCGCATGCTTGAGGCGGCCATGGCGAAGGCCAGACGGGGCGAGTTGCGCTATACGCCGCCCGTCGGTTACCTCTGGGACCGTGATGCCGGCGTTCTCTTCGATCCGGATCATCGGATCCAAGAGGTCATCCGGCAGATCTTCTCCCGGTTCCGCGAACTGGGCAGCGCGCGGCAGGTGCTGCTCTCGATGGCCGACGAGGGCATTCACTTCCCACGACCATCCGATGGCATCCGGCTGACGTCCTTCGAATGGCGGCCCATTCGCTATCGCAATGTGATCAGCGTGCTGAAGAACATGTTCTACGCCGGGGTTTACGCCTACGGCAAGACGGGCCGGAAGACCGAGATCCGAGACGGACGCGCCCATGTCAGCTACAAGAACCGCAAACCCGTTGAGGAATGGGATGTGGTGCTGAAGGATCACCATGCCGGCTACATCGAATGGGACGCGTATGAACGCAACCAGGCGCAGCTCGCGCGCAACGCCTATGGCCGCCCGGGCGGGGTCAAGTCCGGCCGCGGCGGCGGGGCGCTTCTGGCGGGGCTCATATCTTGCGCCAGATGCGGGCGGCGCCTTCATGTCGTCTATACCGGGCGGACGCCCCGGCCGGTCTACCGGTGCGACACGCCCAATCTCCTGCTCGGCCAGAAACGGTGCATTTCCTTCGGCGGTGCCAAGGCGGAAAAGTTGGTCGCAGCTGCTTTGCTCGATGCTGTTGCCCCGTTCGCCATCGAGGCTGCAGTCGCAGCACAGACAACCATGAGCAAGGCCGCGCAGGACAGGCGATCGGTACTTGAACTGGAACTCCAACAGGCCCGATACGAAGCCTCGCTCGCCGAACGGCGTTACGCCGCTTGCGATCCAGAGAACCGGTTGATCGCTTCTGAGCTCGAGAAGCGTTGGGAGGAAGCGCTTGGCCGAGTTCGGGCGTTTGAACAGCGGCTGGAGGGTGACGACAGCTGCGACGATCCGGTCGACCCGGGCCAGTTGGAAGACCTCGCTAATGATCTTCAGTCAGCATGGGACGCGCCGGGGACAACCATGCGCAACCGGCAGAGGTTGGTCAGGACCCTGATTGAGGACATTATTGCCGATATCGACGAGGCGACCGGCGAGATCGTGCTCGTCATCCATTGGAAGGGTGGACGGCATACGGAGCTTAGAACCAAGAAGCCCAAGCCAGGAGAACACGGCGCGAAGACAAGCGACGAAGCCCTCGGCGTCATCCGCGAGATGGCGGGTCGGTGGTCGGACGAGGCGGTCGCTGCATGCCTGAACCGGATGGGCATGCGCACGGGCCAGGGGAAGACCTGGAATGCCAAGCGGGTTTCCTCGATCCGCCGGGTCAATGACATTCGCGCCTATCTGTCCGCCGACAAGGATGGCCCGTATCGCACCATGACTGAGGCCGCACAGGAACTCGGTGTGACCAATCACGTCATTCGAAGGCTGATCAAAGGTGGAATCCTGCCCGCAAGCCAGGTTGTCGAGGGTGCTCCCTACCAGATCCGCGTCGAAGACCTGCGCTCAGAGCCGGTCCAGGTTGCGATCGAGAGAAAAGGACGCCCGTGTCGCGCCGACAACGCAAACCAGCTTTCAATGTTTCCAGACACTTAAAGAAGAGGTGTACAATGACCAGCCGCTCACCACGGGCTTGATCGCACGCTCGGCCGGGTTGTTGTCGATGGCCACGCGACCGTCCTCCAGAAAGAGCGTGAAGGAGGGCCAGCGGCGGAGCGCGTAGCGGAAGGCTTTGGCCAGTGCGCTCTTGCCGGAGACCCGACCGAGCTGGGCCTCCGACCACGCCTTGTGTCCCCCGTCAGCGCCTTTGGGAC
>JAGRMP010000098.1 GCA_020441225.1 Maritimibacter sp.
CGACCCCGGGGGGACCCGCGCCGCCCGCCACCCGCCCGCCAGCCAGCCGCCCGGCAGCCGTTCGCCGGCCGTTCGCCAGCCGCCCGGCCCGGGCGGGCCGCGCCCCGCACCGCTGGCGGCTTGCATTGGGTTTCGCGGCCGGACTACCCTCGCCGGGATTGATGCGGGATCTTTGCCGAAATGTCTTTGGACCCCTCCGCCCGGCTCCGTGACCGGGACGTGCCGCCAGCGCTCGAAGGACGGCTGCGGGTCTATCCGCGGCTGATCCTGTTTGCGAACGTGGTGCTGACCCTCGTCATGGCGGTACTCTATCGGCAGGGGATCTGGCGCCCCTGTCTCTATTGCGATTTCCTCGCTTTCTACACCGCGGCCGAAGTCGCGGCGGACAGCGGCGTGGCGGCGGCCTATGACGACGCGGTCATGAAACCGCTGCAATGGAGCTACGCGCTCCTGCCCGATGCCGAAACCTGGGTACCCTACTTCTATCCGCCGCCCTACATGTTCGCGATCTTCTGGCTGCCGGCGCTGCCGATCTACCTGGCGGCGACGGTGTTTGTCGCGGCGACCTTCGCGCTGTTTCTTGTCGCCGTGCGCCCGATGCTGTCGGACCGCGACGACCTGATCGTCGTCCTGGCCGCGCCCGTGGTCTGGCTCAATGCCTGGGACGGGCAGAACGCCTTTTTCACCGTCGCCCTCGCGGTCTTCGCCTGCCGCTGGCTGATGCTGCGACCGGTGCGCGCCGGGCTGGCGCTCGCGCTCATGACGCTGAAACCGCATCTCGGGCTGCTCTGGCCGGTCGTCCTGGTGATGAAAGGGCGCTGGCGCGCGATTGCCGTTGCCCTTCTCGGCGCTCTGGGCCTGGGCGCGGCCTCGGTTGCGGTCTATGGCACAGAGGCCTGGCAGGGTTTTGCCGCGCGCGGTCTGTCCAATGTGCATGCGACGCTGTCGATGGGGACCTTACCGATTTCGCTGGTCTCCTCGCCCTACGCCTGGCTGATCCTGCTCGGCGTGCCCGACCGGATCGCGATGGGAGCCCATGTGCTGGTGGCACTCGCCGCCTGCGGCGTGCTCGTCCAGCTCCTGCGGATCGGGACACCGTACCGCTTTGCGATGGCCTACCTGTTCACCGCGACGCTCTTCGTCACCCCGCATAACTTCACCTATGACTGGATGTTCGTACTGATCGGCCTGCTGATCGTGTGGAAACAGGCGCGGTTGACGGGATTTCTGCCCTACGAGCTTGCCGGGTTGGCGCTCGGCTATGTCGCGCCCTTCTTTCTCCAGACGCTGCGGCATGCGGATCTGCCGGTCGCGGCGCCGGCGCTTCTGCTGGTGATCGTGACCGTCGCCCGGCGGGCGTTTCACGAGGCGCGCCGGGCCCGGCATTCGGGCACTGCGCCGCCGCCGGGGTGAGCGCCGCCCCCGCCCTTTCGCCCTCCCGGCCCGTGCTTCTGTTTTCGCGGCGAGGGGTCTAGGCTGACCGGGACCGGAGGACAGCGATGAACGATTACACACTCCATTACTGGCCGATCCCTTTTCGCGGGCATTTCATCCGCTATGCGCTCGCCGCCGCCGGGGCGTCGTGGCAGGAGGCGGTCACCGCGCCGGGCGAGATCGACTATCCGTTCCGGGCGCAGCCCCTGCTCGTCGATCACGCCGACGGGCGCCGGTTGAGCCAGGCCCCCGCGATCGCGATGTATCTCGGGCGCAAACACGGGCTGATCGTCGAGCCCGACGAGACCCTGCGGCTGATCTGCGACGCGATGGATGTGCTCTACGAGATCACCCGGGCGCATGGCGCGCAGATGTGGGACCGGCCCGCCTGGGCGGACTTCGTCGGGGCGCGGCTCACCGGGTGGATGGCGATCCATGAGCGGTTCTGCCGCCTGCAGGGGCTCTCCGCGGTCGCGGGCCATGTCTTCGGCACCCCCGTGCCGAGCCTCGCCGATCTCACGCTTACCGCGCTCTGGCACACGATGGTGGACAAGCTCCCGGAGCTGCGCCCGGTGCTGCACCAGGCGGCCCCGCATCTCGAAGCCCTCGTGGACCGGGTGGCGGAGGTGCCGGAGATCGCCCGGGTGCGCGCCGACTGGCCGGGCGCGGCCTATTGCGGCGGGCAGATCGAGGCCTCGATCCGGGCGATGCTGGCAGCGGGAGGCGGGCGTGAGGCGTGACTTGGCGCTTGCCGCAGGGTAAGGCCAAAGGGAGCGGTTAGGAGAGCCGATGGCGAAGGGCGACGGATCGAGGCGCAGGACATGCCGGCCGTTCGGCGGGGTGTTGGGTCTTTTTGCCCTCGCGGGCTGTGCCGGAACGCCGGCGCCCCTGACCCTGGAAGCGGGCGCGCCGTCTTCGGTCGTGGAGGTGGCGGCGTGCTGCACCGGGACGGGCGATTACCCGGTCTGGGCGCTGGAGCTCGCCGACCGGAACGTCGATCTCATGCGCCGGGTCGGGCTGATCCAGCTCCGGCGTGGGCGGCTCGAAGCCGTGCCGGAAGCCCGCGCCCTGGTCGAAGAGGCGCTCAGGCCCCTGGACGTGGTCTTCGTGCACAACAAGAACCGCGTGTCGGGCCAGCTCATTCCCGGCCAGTTCACCCATGGCGCGGTCTATCTCGGGACCGAGGCGCAGCTGCGCGCGGCGGGGCTGTGGTCCCGGCCCGCGCTGGCGCCCTGGCGCGACGCCATCAGGGGCGGCGCGTATTATCTCGAAGCGGTCGACGGCGGGGTGCGGCTCACCACCGGGGACGTGGTGCTGAACACCGACGCGGTGGTGGCGCTGCGGCCCCGGGGCATGGACCGGGGGGCGGTGCTGGAGCGCGGACTTGCGCGCATGGGCGTGCCCTTCGACATGCATTTCGATGCGACCGATCCGAGCGAACTGTTCTGCGCCGAGCTGATCGGCGAGATGTACACCGCCGCGCCCTTGCCCCGGACCGCGGTGCCGCTCGAGGGGCGCGAGACGATCCTGATCGACCGGATTGTCGCCGGGGCGCTTACGGGCGATCTGCCCTTTGCGCTGGTGGGCTACGTGAAGGCGGATGCCTCGGGCGGTGCGGCGGCGCTGCCGGCGGGGGCGCTGGCGCGCGACATCCTCGCGGCCTGGGAGTAAGCGCGGCGGGTGTCAGGGGCGCGGGGGACGCGGTTTCGAAACCGCGTGAAGCCGCTTGCAAGCAGCTTGGCCCGGCCCCGGCGAACCGCTTCGCCCCGAGGCGCGCTATCCCTTGCCGCCGGTGAGGTCGATCATCGCCGAGAACTCCGCCTGGGCCGCGACCTGGCCGTCGACCGTGGCCTTGCCGGCAAATTTCCAGACCTTGGAGCCGGGCCCCCCGCGCAGCGTGGTGATCTCCATCCTCAGCACGTCGCCCGGCACCACCATGCGTCGGAATTTCACCCCGTCGATGCCCATGAAATAGACCAGCGCCTCCTTGTCGACGAGGTCGAGCGAGAGCGCGACCATCACCGCCGAGGTCTGCGCCATCGCCTCGACGATGGTGACGCCGGGCATGATCGGCGCGGCGGGGAAATGGCCCTGGAAATGCGGCTCGTTGACGGTGACCATCTTGATCCCCACCGCGCTCTCGTTCGCGACGATCTCCTCGACCCGGTCGAGGAACAGGAACGGGTAGCGATGCGGGATGCAGCGCTTGATCAGCGCGATATCGGCGGTGCTGGGAACGTCGGTCATGAGGGCTCCTTCTCGTGGGGATCTTGCGCCCGGCGGCGGCGGCGGCGGTCACCGGGCGGGCGGTCAGTTGTCCGTCCCGGGGTCCGCCGCGGCGCCGGGGGCGGGTGGCGCGGGGATCGTATCGACCTGGGGCGCTGCGTCGGTGGCCCCGCCCGCGTCCGTCGCCGGCGTTTCGCCCGCCGGGTCCGGCGTATCCGGCGCCAGCGGGTCGCCGAGATCGTCCTGCGGCGCGGGCACAGCGCCGGCTTCGCCGGTGCCGGTGCCGGTGCCGTCCGTGTCGGTCCCCAGATCGCCGCCGTCGCCCAGGACCGCGTCGATCCGCTCGATGGCATCGGTGGTCACGTCGACATTGGTCGCCGCGAGCAGCACGGCACGTCGGTCGACGATCAGGACCGCGCCCCGGTCGCGCACGAGCTGACCCAGCACCGGGCCGATCCGGTTGAAAAACGCAACCTGCGCCGCCTCGATCTGGGCGCGCAGATCCTCCTCGGCGGCATCGCGCTCGGCGCGCAGCGACTGCACCTTGTCGTCAAAGGCGCTGGCGAGTTCCCGAAACGCCTCGGGCGCCATCGTCGCGCGCTTGGCGGTCAGATCCTTTTCCTCGGCCTCGAGCGCCGCCTCGATGGCGCGCGTTTCCGCCGCCATGGCGGTGGAGGCCGCCTCGAGCTCGCGGCGCACCCGCTGGCCGTAGAGCGTGCCGGCATAGAGCCGGTCCCGGTCGAGGGTGAGGATCGGCGACACCACGCGGCCGAAATCCTGCGCCTGGGCCGGCGCCGCGGCCATGCCCATGCCCATTCCGGCGACCCCCAGCGACAGCGCCACCGGCCCGAGCGCCGCGGGCGGCAGCCCGGCCGGCAACAGCGCGGCCAGAAGCGCGGCGCGGCGCAGCGCCCGACAGGGAGCGGAGGCCTCGATCCGAACGGAACCGGGGGCGCGGTGGCGCCCCCGTCTCATTCCGGTCGTCACCGGCAGCGATACAGAGCGTACGGGGTCCATGGCGGCCCGCCGCTCAGAACCCGGTCGAGATCGACACGCCGAAGCGCCGTTCCTCGTCGTAGGATTCCTTGACGAAGGGCACGGCGTAGTAGAAGCGCAGCGGCCCGAGCGGGGAATCCCAGTTGAGCGCCGCGCCAGCCGAGGCCCGCAGGGAGAAGGAATCATCGACCGTCCCGGGGTTGTCGAGCCCCCAGACCGAGCCGGTGTGCATGAACAGGCCACCGGTAATGCCGTATTCTTCCGGCAGGCCGATCGGGAAGTCGGCTTCCAGCTGGGCAACGGTGTAGAAATTGCCGCCAAGCGCGTCTTCGTCGGTCGCGGTCAGATCGCGCGGTCCCATGCCGAGCGTGGCAAAACCCAGGACCTGTTGCGGCGACATCCGGAACCGGTCGGTGATCCGGGTGCCGGGTCCGCTGCCGATCGAGGCGATGGCCCCGCCTTCGACGGTGGCGCGCAGGGTGATGTCGTCGTTGAGCGCGGTCGAGGTGACGTTGCCGACAACCTTGCCGCGGACATATTCGTTGTCGGCCCCGAGGCCGCCCACTTCACCGGAGACTTTCAGATAGGCGAAGGTGGGCTCTTCGAGCCCGTTGCGCCGCGTGTCGAACGTGAAGCCAAGGCCCGCGGTCGCGCCGATCTGCCGTTCGCGCGCCGCCTCGGCCAGCATGATCGCCGAATCGCCGGTGTAGTTCTGGATGTTGGACAGCTCGACCCCGGCATTGAGGTTGAAGCTGGCCAGCTCGCTGATCGGGAACTGGATGAACGGTTTGATGTAACCGTCCGAGCTCTTGAACAGGTCATCCGCCCAGAACCGCTCGGAATAGGACGCATTGACCCCGACGCTGAGATCGCGGCCGAACAGGTTGGGCTCGGCGAAGCTGAACGCATAGGTCCTGAGGTCGAGACCGGCGGAGAGCTCGACCTTGAGATATTGGCCGCGGCCGAGGAAGTTGGTCTCGGTGAACGAACCGATGAAGCCGACGCCTTCGCCGAGCGCATAGCTCGCGCCCGCGGAGAAGCTGCCGGTGCCCTGCTCCTCGACATTGACGTCGACGACCACGGTGTCGGTCGCGCTGCCCTCGCGGGCGCGAACATCGACGTTGGAGAAATAGCCCAGCGCACGGATCCGTTCCGCCGCGGCGCGGATCGCGCGCGGGTTGAACGGATCGCCCTCGACCACGGTGAACTGGGTGCGGATCACCCGGTCGAGCGTGGTTTCGTTGCCCTCGATGTCGATCCGCTCGACGGTGATCCGGGCGCCGCGGACGATCGCAAACTCGATGTCGAGCGTGCCGGAGCGTTCGTCGCGGGTCACCCGCGGATCGACCCGCACGAAGCCGTAGCCGGCCTTCTGCAGGGCGTTCTCCATCCGCGCGACGGCGCGGTCGAGCACGTCGGGGTTATAGGTCGCGCCGCTGCGGACCTGGGCGTAGCCCTCGTAGGCGGCGGCGTCGATCCCCTCGACCTCGGACACGGCCGAGATCTCGCCGAAGGAAAACTGCTGGCCTTCGCGGATCTCGTAGGTGACGTAATAGCCGTCTTCCTGGTTGGTGAGTTCCGAAGTCACCGCGACGGCGTCGAAATCGGGATAGCCGCGCGAGGCGTAGAAATCCTTGAGCACCTGCTTGTCGAATTCGACCCGGCCCGGATCGTAGGTATCGACCTTGACGAGGAAGCGCAGCAGCCCCGCCTGTTTCGAGGTGACCACCCGGCGCAGGCGCGCGTCGGAAAAGGCGCGGTTGCCGGTGAAGGTGATGCGTTCGATCTCGACGTTCTTGCCCTCGACCACTTCGAAGACCAGATCGACCGAGTTGTTGGCCCGGCGGATGATCCGGGGCGTCACCGTCGCGGCGATCCGGCCGCTCGCGCCGTAGGCGGCGGCGATGGTGTCGGCATCGGCTTCCGCGGTCGCCGGGTTGAAGACGTAGCGCGGCTTGGACTCGATCATCGCGAGCAGATCGGGGTCCTTCAGGACCCTGTTGCCCTCGATGTTGATCCGGTTGACGATCGGGAACTCGGTGAGCCGGACGATCAGCGTGCCGCCCGCGGGGATCAGTTCGATCTTGTCGAACAGGCCCGAACCGGACAGCCGCTGATAGGCGGCGTTGAGCTCGCCGTCGGAAACGGTCTCGCCCCGGCCGATACCGAGGAGCGAGGTCACCGTGCCCGGATCGACGGCGTTGAGCCCTTCGATCTGAACCGACGAAAAGGCGTAATTCGCCGCCAGCAGCGGCGCTGGATGCACCAAAGCTGCGCCGGACACACCGATCAGGACGGCAAGTGCCGCCGGTTTCAGAACGGTGGATGACTGCAGCCCCCCGGCTGCGCTGCGCCGCGCTATGTTTTTCATGTGTTCGGTGTTCCGCAAAGACAGCCCTCTTTCCAGTCTGGTTACCGGGAAAGCCCTGTGGTGTCAAAGCGTCAAACGGGAAAGGCGCGGGGCCTGTGGCCGCGCGCCCATAGTCGGGAAAGGGGGCGTTGCGCTGTCTGCGCACGCGGCCCCTGCATCCTGTGTCCGCGTCGCGCGGACCGGTGTTCGAGGAAAGCGCCGGGCCCCCGGCTCAGTGAACCATCGCGCCGATCCAGGCGCCGGCGCCGAGCGCGACGCCGATGGTGCCGATGTAGAGCAACCGGTCCCAGTTGATTTCCATGAGCAGCGTCAAGCTGCGGTAGCCTTGTTGAATGTGCTGCATGATCCGCGCACCCCGCCGAAATAATCTCTGCTTTGGACCCTAGGCGGGGATTATGACCGGACAGGCGCGGGATTGTGGCATTTTCGCGGCGCTGCGCGGGGCGCCGGTGTTGCCGGGTCGCGGCCGCCCTCCCTGCCCCGGAAAGCGGCGGAGTTTCGCCGACTCAGACACATGTGCGGGCGTCGGGGCCAGTGCTGGACCGGTGCTGGACCGGTGCGGGGCCAGTGCTGGGCCGGTGCGGGGCGTTACGGGCAGAACAGATCGTTCGAAAGTCCGAACACCATGATCGTGAGCACCAGCGCGATGCCGATCAACGTCAGCACGTTGAGCGCCTTTTCCGGCGGCGCCTTGCGGAACACCGCCTCGTAGGCGTGGAACATCAGATGCCCGCCGTCGAGCACCGGGATCGGGAACAGGTTGAGCAGCCCGATGGCGGTCGACAGCACCGCGACGAAGCTGATGAAGCTGCCCACGCCCTGCGCCGCCGCGTCGCCCGAGGTTTCGGCGATGGTGATGACGCCGCGCATGTTGCACGACGAGATGTTGCCCGCGATCATGTGGTAGATCCCGGAAATCGAAGCGGAAATGATGTAGCCCACGGTGTCGAGCCCGCCGAGCAGCGCCTGGCCGAGGCCCGGGGCGCGGGTCGCCGGTTCGAACGACAGCCCGCCGCCGATGCCGATCCGCCAGACGGTGACATAGCCGCCATCGGGCTGCGGTTCGTCGATCCGGCGCGGGGTGAGCGTGACCTCGAGCTTTTCGCCGCCCCGGTCGATGCCGAGCAGCACCGGATCGCCGTCGCCGCCCTCGATCAGCGCCTTCATGTCGTTGAAGGTGGCGACCGGGTTGCCGTCGACCGTCTCGACCAGGTCGCCGGTTTTGAGATTCGCATCCGAGGCCGCCGATTGCGGCGCGACGTAATCGACCATCGCCGGATAGGGATGCAGGGAAGAGACGGTGATTTCGGCGCCGTCGCGGATCAGCCGCCAGTCGAGCGGGCTCGCATTGGGCAGGGCCTCGATATACTCGGCGAAGGCTTCGAGCTCGGGGGTCGGCCGGTCGGCGATGGCCAGCACCTCGTCGCCCGGCATGAGCACATCCTCGACCCCGGTGACGGGCTTCGCCTCGGCCACGGTCAGCGGGTCGGTCGGCACCCCGGCGTAAAAGGCGATGGCGGTGAAAATCACCGCCGAGAACAGGAAATTGATGAGCGGCCCGGCGGCCACGGTGGCGGCGCGTGCCCAGAGCGGCGCGCCGTGCAGGGTCTGGCGTTTCTCCTCGGGGCTCATTTCGGCGAGCGCCTCGGCGTCCGCGGTGCCCGAAGAGGCGTTGGAATCGCCGTGGAACCGGACGTAGCCGCCGACCGGCAGCGCCGCGATCTGCCAGCGGGTGCCGCGTCTGTCGACCCGGCTGAACAGGACCGGGCCCGCGCCGATGGAGAAGACATCCGCCTTGATCCCGGACCAGCGCCCGACGATGTAATGGCCGAATTCATGCACGCCGACGATCAGCACGAGCGCGATGATGAAGGCGACGACGGTACCCGCCAGGTTGCCGAATGAAGGGATCAGGCTCGCGAAGTCCATGTCTGCTCCTGTCTGCCCCGGTCTGGTGCCGGTTGTGGCGGTTACACGCGGTTACTCACGGGATCTCGATGATCCTTGCGGCTTCGATACGGGCCATCTGGTCCGCCCCGAGCACGTTATCAAGGGAGATGTCGGCATGAATGAGGCCAGCGTCGGCCGAAAGCCGGGTCAGGACCTCCTCGACCACTTCCGACATGCGGACGAAATTGATCTTTCCGGCGATGAAGCCATCGAGCGCCGCCTCCTTGGCGGCGTTGAACACCGCCCCCGCGAGCCCACCTTCGGCCATCACCTCTCGCGCGAGCCTGAGCGCGGGCCAACGTTTCTCGTCCGGGGGGCGGAATTCCAGCCGGCCGACGGCGGCGAGGTCGAGCCGCTCGACCGGCAGCGCCCGGCGCTCGGGCCAGTGCAGCGCGTAGCCGATGGCGTGGCGCATGTCCGCCGGGCCGATATGCGCCATCAGCGCGCCGTCGTTGAAGCCGACAAGCGCGTGGACCAGGCTTTGCGGATGCACCAGAACCTCGATCCGGTCCGGGCCGACACCGAAAAACTCCTTGGTCTCGATCAGCTCCAGCGCCTTGTTGAACATCGAGGCCGAATCGATGGTGATCCGCTGCCCCATGTCCCAGTTGGGATGCGACGAGGCCTGCGCCAGCGTTGCCTTGGGCAGATCCTCGATCGGCCAGTCGCGGAAGGCGCCGCCCGAGGCGGTGATGATGATCCGCTCGACCGCGTCGATGTCCTCGCCCACAAGCCCTTGAAACACCGCGGAATGTTCGCTGTCGACCGGCAGGAGCCGGGCGCCGTGGTCGGCATGTTTGCGCACGGTCTCCAGCACCAGCGGCCCGGCGGTGACCAGCGTTTCCTTGTTCGCGAGCGCCAGCGTCGCGCCGGACTGGAGCGCGGCGAGGCCCGGCGGCAGGCCGGCCGCGCCGACGATGGCCGACATC
>JAGRMP010000099.1:0-12270 GCA_020441225.1 Maritimibacter sp.
TCGGCCCCATCGTCGCCCCGGACCAGAGTGCTGCGCTCATGCTGGCCCGCGCGGCCCTGGGCGCTTTGCCGGCCGAGCGGGCAATCATCGACCTTCCCGCGTCCAACCGGGCCCTTGCCGACGTGCTGGAGCGGCTCGGGTTCGTGGAAACCTTTGCCACGGCGCGGATGTATCGCGGCGCGGCACCGACGGCCTCGCAAAGCCTCCAGGCGATCTCGACGATGGAGCTTGGGTGACAGGGGCGCCGCCGCCCGCGACAGCCGCCAAAGCGCAAAACCCGGCCTTTCAACCGCGAAGGACCAGATTGCCCGACCGGGCGGCCGCGGATAGGGTCGGGCGATGGACACGCCCCGCCCCCTCGACGTGATTGAAGACAGCGCTCTGCGCCGCCTGTTCGAGCTCGGCGACCATTCTCTGGTGCCCATGGGTCGCCCCGGGATCGAGCAACACGACGGGGTCGTTGTCGAAACCTGGGCCTTTTCGACTGCGGCGGGGGAGGCTGTGCGCGGGTTGGTCACGCGGCCGGAGGCCGTGGCGGGGCCGATGCCGGCGGTGCTCTACATTCACGCGCATGGCAACCGGTATGACATCGGGGCCGACGAGCTGATCGCCGGGCGTCCGGCACTGCAGGGCCCGCTGGGGCCGGTGCTCGCGCGGGAGGGCATCCTGTTGTTTGCCATCGACCTGCCGGCCTTCGGCGGACGGCAGAGCCCGGGCGAAAGCGCGCGGGCCAAGGCGGCGTTGTGGCACGGGCGGTCGCTGGCCGGACAGATGCTGGGCGAGCTCGCGGCGGCGCTGGACTGGCTTGCGGCGCGCGAGGATGTTGACGCGGCGCGGATCGGGGCGTTCGGCATCTCGATGGGCGCGACGCTGGGCTATTGGCTTGCGGCCGTGGACAGCCGGCTCGCCGCGGTCGCCCATCTGTGCTGCTTTGCCGATTTCGACGTGCTGATCGACAGGGGCGCGCATGATCTGCACGGGATCTACCTGACCATCCCCGGGTTGCTCGAAACCGCCTCGAACGGGGCGCTGGCGGGACGGATCGCACCGCGTCCGCAGCTCATCTGCATCGGCGACCGCGATCCGCTCACCCCGCCCGAGGCCGTCGATCCGGCGCTTGCACAGGTGCGCGCCGCTTATGCGGCCACCGGGGCGGAGGCGGGCTTGCGGCTGGTCCGCGACCCCGACGCCGGGCACGAGGAGACGCCCGCGATGCGCAGGGCGCTCCTGGAGTTCCTGGGACAGGCGCTACGGGCCTAGGGTTCGATCCTGAGATCGTCACCGTCGAAGAAGTGCAACATCTCGCGCGGGGCGCCGAGCTGCAATTTGTCGCCCTTCGCGACCGGCTTGTGGCCCTGCAGGGTCACGACCATCACCGTGCCGGAGGCCAGGGCGCCGTGGATGACCGTCTCGGTGCCCAGGGCCTCGACGAGGGTGACGGTCAGTTCAAGCCCGCCCGCCCCGATGTCGAGATGCTGCGGGCGGATGCCGACGGTGGCCGTCGCCCCGGGAGCTGCGTCGCCGGTGAGGGGGGCGGCTTCGTCGGGCGTGAGGAAGTTCATCCGCGGCGCGCCGATGAAGCCCGCGACGAAGCGGTTGGCGGGCCGTTCGAACAGCTCGATGGGTTTCGCCACCTGCTCGATCCTGCCGCCGCGCAGCACCACGATCCGGTCGGCAAGCGTCATCGCTTCGACCTGGTCGTGGGTGACGTAGATCATCGTCGCGCCGAGACGCGCATGCAGCGCGGCCAGCTCCGCGCGCATCGAGATGCGCAGCTCCGCATCGAGGTTGGAGAGCGGCTCGTCGAGCAGGAAGGCGGTGGGGTCGCGCACGATGGCGCGGCCGATGGCGACGCGCTGGCGCTGGCCGCCGGAGAGCTGGCCGGGGCGGCGCTCCATCAGCGGCTCGATCTCCAGCATCCGCGCGGCCTCGGCGATGCGGGCGGCGATCTCGTCCCGGGCCATCTTCATGTTCTGCAGCCCGAAGGACAGGTTCTGGCGCACCGACATATGCGGGTAGAGCGCGTAGGACTGGAACACCATCGCGAGCCCGCGGTCGGCGGCGGAGACGCGGGTCACGTCGGTGCCGTCGATGAAGACCTTGCCCGAGGTCGGCTTGTCGAGGCCGGAGATCTGGCGGAGCAGGGTGGACTTGCCGCAGCCTGAGGGGCCGACGAAGACCGCCAGCTCGCCCTCGCCGATCTCGAGGTTGATGCCGTCGAGGACCTTGTGGGCGCCGAAGGATTTGTTGATGTTCTCGAGCCGGATACGTCCCATGACCCCTCCTATTTCAGTCCGGTGCCGGCGATGCCCGCGGTGATGAAGCGTTGCAGGAAGACGAAGACCAGCACCACCGGGATCATCGTCGCGACCGTCATCGCCAGGATGAAATGCCATTGCACGTTGAGCTCGCCGGCGAAGGTGTTGAGCCCGACCTGGAGCGTGAACAGCTCCTTGCGGCTGAGTACGATCAGCGGCCAGAGGAAATCGTTCCAGCGCCAGACGACCGAGAAGATCGCGAGCACGGCGAGGGCCGGGGCCGAGAGCGGCAGCACGATGCGCCAGTAGATCTGCCATTCGCTCGCCTTGTCCATCCGCGCCGCTTCGAGCAGTTCGTCGGGCAGGGTCAGCATGTACTGGCGCAGCATGAACACGCCGGTCGGTGTGGCCACCGTGGGCAGGATCACGCCCCAGAGCGTGTTGATGAGCCCGAGGGTGGAGATCACCGAGTAGAGCGGCACGAGGTTGACCGAGAGCGGGATCATCAGCGTCGCGACGATCAGGATCAGCACCGCGTTGCGGCCCCTGAACTCGTATTTCGACAGCGCGAAGGCGGCCATCGAATTGGTCAGGAGGGTGATCAGCGTCGCCATCGTGGTGACGAAGACCGAGTTCCACAGATAGCGGGCGAAGTTGTTTTCGGTCAGCGGCTTGACGTAGTTCTCGGTCGCGAAGCCGAGCTCGCGCACCGGGGTGCGGGCATCGATGTTGACCTTGATGAGGTCGTCGGGCGCCGCCGGGTCGACCATGTTGGAGATCGTGCCGACCCGTTTGACCTCGGCCAGCGTCCGGGTGGTGCCGTCCTCCATCTCGACGGTGAAGAGCGGCAGCTGTTGCACCACGCCGCCGCGCTCGACCAGCACCTCTTCCTGGGCATAGGGCAGGAGTGTCGGGGGAAACTCGGCGAGCTGGGCGGGGCCCTTGAAGGACGACAGCACCAGCCAGACGGCGGGGCCGAACATGATGATGAGCCCGGCGCCGAGCCAGACGAAAGTGACCACGTCGGTCCAGTGCCAGCGGCCGGGATTGCGGCGGGCGAAGAGGAAACCGAGACGTTTCATTTGCGGTCCCTCCAGCGGGTCAGGCCGAGTTGTACGAGTGTCAGCACCACCAGCACGCCGCCCATCAGCAGCGAGGCCGCCGAGGCGACACCCGGGTTGCGCAGGATCGAGGCAAAGCCGACCTCGTAGATGTACTGGGTCATGAACAGCGTCGCGGTGCCGGGCCCGCCCGAGGTGAGCACGAAGACCTCGTCGAAGACCTGCACGGCGCGGATCAGCGCGAGCACCAGCACCACCAGGAGGTTGGGCCACAGGAGCGGCAGGGTGATCCGCCAGAAGACGCGGGCCGGGCGGGTGCCGTCCATCTCGGCGGCCTCGTAGAGATCGCGCGGGATCGCCTGGAGGCCGGCGAGCAGGATGAGCGTGTAGAAGCCCATATGTGCCCAGGTCGAGACGCCGACGACGGCGGTAAAGGCCCAGCCGCGTTCGAGCAGCCAGTTCACCTGTTCGCCGCCGAGCTCGTAGAGGATGTAGTTGAGCAGGCCCTGGCGTTGCAGGATCCAGCGCCAGATCAGGCCGACGACGACCGGCGACAGCAGCACCGGGAAGAAGAAGACCGCGCGCCAGAAGGCCCGGGCGCGGATGTCGCGGTTGAGAATGAGCGCGGTGCCGAGCGACACCACGATCATCAGCGAGACCTGCAGGACGACGAAGCGGGCGGTGTTCCACACGGCGGTCCAGAACAAATCGTCGCGGCAGGTGCCGGGGTCGAAATGATTGTCGCAGGTGAGCAGCCGGTCGAAATGGGCGGCGCCCACGTAGGAGCGGTCGGGCAGGAACAGCTCGGTGCCGCCGGTGATCGAATAGACCACGTTGATGACGAGGGGCACGAGCACGAAAATGCCGAAGACGATCAGGTTGGGCGCGAGGAAGAAGGCGATCATGCCGCCGCGCCCGGTGACGCGCTGCCACCAACGCAGCGGCAGGTCGAGCGCCGCTGCGGCCCACTGGACCGGGGCGGCGATCGCCGCCCCGGCCGTTTTCTTGAGCGACAGGCTCATTGCCCGGCCTGCGCGACCTGTTCGGCGATGTCGCTGTCCATGCGGGCGAAGGCCTCGTCGAGGCTGAGTTCACCGGCCATGGCCTGGCTCGCGCGGGTCACCAGCGCGGTGTAATAGGCCGAGGACCATTTCCACGCCGGGAGCGCGTCGGCAACAGGCGACTGGCGCGACGAGGCGTCGACGAAGGCGGCAAGGGCGGCCTTGACCTGCGGGTCGTCGGACTGGAAGTCGAGCCCGCCGGCGGCGACCACGCCCTTGTGGGCGGGCAGGAACAGGGTGCGTTCGGAAAACTCCTTCACCACGTCGGCCGAGCCGAGGTAGTCCATCACCTTGCCGACCGCTTCGGGGGCGTCGGTGTACTTGACGGCCACGAGGCCCGCGCCGCCGGCCATGCCGGAGCACGCCGCGGTGCCGCAGGGGCTGCCGGTGGCGACCCAGTCGAAGGTGTCGCCGATCTTGGAGCTGAGGTTCGCGATCTGCCAGTTGCCCGAGTAGTAATAGGGGATGTTGGCGTTGATGAACTCGTCGGCGCCGGCACGGTAGGCGGAGCCGGAGGCCGAGACCCAGACGTCCTTGAGGTTCTGGCCGCCCTCGGTCCAGGCGACCATCTTGCCGACGAAGGTCTTGACCCCGTCATCGACCGGCGCGGGCATTCCGTCATCGCCGATGTAATTCGCGCCGTAGGAGACCGACGGGCCGGTCAGCCGGTGGCCGGACCGGTCGAGCGCGAAGGCGGCTTCGCAGCCCTGGCTCGCGGCCACCTCCTGCGCGGCGGCGATCCACTCGTCCCAGCTCGCCTCGGCCCCGGGCATCTCCACCCCCGCCTGTTCGAACAGGGTCTTGTTGGCATAGCCGCCGGTCAGCGTGAGCTGGGTCATGAAGCCGGTGATCGCGTCGGAGCCGTCGGGCCGCATCCAGTCGGCCTGGGCGCCGAAGTTTTCCTGCCAATAGGCCGGGTCGGCGACGTAGGGCGTGAGGTCGAGCCAGTGCTGCGACTGCGCCTTGAGGTTGGTCACCCGGGCGATATCGGGGCCTTCGCCGGCCTCGAGTGTGATCGGCAGCTGCTCGTTCACCACCTGGTAGGAGACGTTGTCGAGCACGACGGTGATGTCGGGGTTGGCGGCCATGAAGCGGTCGAGCAGGTCCTGCATGACCTCGCCTTCGTTGCCGTCGGAATACCACATGATGCGGACTTCCTCGGCGAGCGCCGGCGAGACGGCAAAGAGCGTGGCCATCGCCGTGGCGATCAGCTTGCCGCGGGTGTGAAACGATTTCATTCTAACCTCCCAGTGTTTGCGGATATCGGGCATCCGCTGCCCACGACCGCGCCCGCCTCATGCGGGGAGCGGCAGAACCTCCCTGTCGCCTTCGCGGGTCCATTGCCCCGGATCGAGCACCCGTCCCTCGGCGCGCACCGTGCCGTCGGCGGCAAAGACGACCGGTCCGTAATCGGGGTCGTCGATCGTGATCGTGCCATCCGCGCTGCGGGCGGCGGCGAGCCTGTGACGGGCGCTGAACGCGGCAAGGTCGTCGCCCGCGCCGAGGCGGACCAGCCAGAGCCCGTCGCGCCCGGCAAGCCGAAGCTCGTGATTGGCCGCACCGCCCCGGGCCTGCAGGTCCAGCGGGCCGGAGGCGGCGATGGTCAGCAATCCGGCGCCGGAACGGGCCGCGGCCCGGTGCCCCTCCACCGTCCAGTCGTCGAAGACCGGGGTCGGAAACCAGGCGTGGGTGAAATCGAGCTGCGGCGGTTCGCCGGCGAACAGGATCAGCGCGAGGTCGCGGTATTGCTGCACCCGCGGCACATTGGCCGAGCCGCCCCAGAACGAGGGCCGGCCGTAGCCCGATTGCTTCATCTCGCCGGGATGGTTGATCCAGATCTGCGCCCGCGGGTCGCGGCCGATCCGGGCGTGGATCAACGTTTCCTGGTAGCCCCAGTCGCCCCAGCGGTAGCGCGCGGCCGAGCCCATCGCCGTATGGGCCGACTTGTGATGATAGAGCCGGGCGAAGGGGGCGTCGCCGACCTTGCCCTGGGTGAAGCGCCACTCCTGCGCCGTGCCGTCGTCGGGCCAGCTTGCGCGCGCGGCGAGGTCGGCGCGCGCGAGCCCGTGGTCGCGGAGCGCCAGCGCCATTTCGGCCAGCGCGTTGACATGGGCGCCGTAGCCGCCGAGGCCCCAGAGGAGACGCGCGAGGCCGGAGAGCTCCATCGTCGTCGTGGTGCAGAGCGTGTGTTCGTAACTGCGCCCCTGGGCGGCGGTGAGCACGCCGTGATGCGCCGAATTGGCCACGATCTCGATCAGCCGGGCAATGGCGGCGCCGGCGCGGGCCTTGATGTCGGCGTCGGGAGCCAGCGCCCAGAGCGCGGCGAGCCCCTTGAGGTCGATCGGGAAATAGGGGGCGGAGTTGAACTCGGCCATTTCCGCCGCCTCGAAATGGTCGAACCAGCCGTCGAGCCGGGCCTTGCCGGTGGCGGATTGCGCGGCGCCGCTGCGGCCAGAGCGCGCGAAGGTGGCCTCCGGCAGGTGCCGGCCCGCAAGATACGCTGCCGTATGGAACAGGAGCGCGTGGTTCTCCGAGAAATACCACTGCACATCGTTGCCGGGCTCGTCCATCCAGTAGCGATAGGCGAGCATCGCGGCGTCGATCCGGTCGCGGAGCGCCGCCGTGATCCGGTCGCCGTAGGCCGTGCGGCCCCAGATCAGGGGCACCAGGGCGAAGTCGGCGCAATCGTGGCAGCGCTCGATGCCGGTAAGCTCGTGGGCGATGATCGCCTCGGCGCGTTCGAGCGCCTCGGGCGTGCCGAGATCGAGGCAGGCGAGCGCGGTCTGGGTGTCGGCCTCGGCGTTGGCCGCGATCCAGCCGAGCGTCGTGTCGATGCGCTCTTCGAGCGTTGCGGCGGGCGACCCGAGCGCGGCGAGGTTGGTGATCTCGGCGCCGAGCGTGGCCTGTGTGGCAAAGCCCGCGCAGGCCAGATCGAAGTGGAAATAGCGGTAGTCGGCCCGCAGCCCGGCGGCGTTGCAGAGCTTGACCCGCGCCGCGCCCGCGGGGATGTCGATCTCGAAGCCCTGCGCGTCGTGGGCCATGAAATCGCCCGTGACGGTGAACCGTCCGACCACCGGACCGGGGAAGGGGACGGGCATTTCGAGCCAGATATCGTCGCCGTCGTAATGCTTGGCGTCGAGATGCATCGCCTCGATTGCGGCGGCGACGGCAAGGACGGTCTCGGGCGCGGCGTCGAAGGGCAGGGCTTCGTCCGCCTCGGAGCCGTCGAGCCAGGTCAGCTCGATCCGCACCACCGCGTCGCGCTCGGCGAGATCTTCGAACCAGACGGCGAGTTCGTTGCGGCCCGCTTGGAGCGTCACGTCGAGCTCGACCGCGTCCGGCGCGTTGCGCCGGGCGGGGGCAAGCCACCCGGACGCCACGCCATTGACGAAGAGCTTGGCCGCGCCCGCCACCGAGAGGCGGAGCCGCGCCGGGCCGCCCGCGGCGGAGGTCACCGCGGTACGGGCCCAGCCGCCGAGCCGGGTGGCCCGGTACCAGAACCCGGACAGATCGAGGAACGCCGACCCCATCGGCAGCACGTTGCGCGCCCCGGCCCAGTCGGGGGCGAAGGCGGGCACCGGCTCCACCCCGCGCGCCTCGCCGATATAGGCGGTGCGGCAGGGGTAGGTGTGGGGGATGATGTTCTTGTCCTTGGTGAGGAAGAAGGTGCTGTCCATCTCACCCGCCATCGGCGCGTCGGCCACGTCGTATTCGCGCTCGGTGAGCGCGGTGACCTGCCACCAGGTGAGGGGCGTGCCGGGGGTGAGCATCATCTGAGCTCCGCGATGGCGACGGGGTCGACGTCGGTATAGGCCTGGTTCTCGCCGGTCATGCCCCATACGAATGCGTACGGTCCGGTGCCTGCGCCCATGTGGATCGACCAGGCGGGCGACAGCACCACGTCGCCGTCGGCGACCACGAGGTGGCGGGTGTTGTCGGGGCGGCCCATGAAATGCATCACCCGGTCCTCGGGCGCGAGGTCGAAGTAGCAATAGGCCTCCATCCGGCGTTCGTGCAGATGCGGCGGCATGGTGTTCCAGACCGAGCCGGCGGCGGGGTCGGTGATGCCCATGAGCAGGAGGCAGGAGGGGGCGACCTCGGGGTGGATATACATCGCCAGCGAGCGGACGTTGGCCCGCGCCGCCTCGCCGAGTTCGATCACCTTGGCCTTGGCCCGGGTGATGAGACGGGTGGGGATATCCACCTGCGCCGGCACCGAGTTCATGTAGAACCGCGCCGGGGCGGCGGGATCGTCGCTGCCCATCGTCACCGTCCGGGTGCCGCGCCCGACATAGAGCACGTCGCGGCCCGCGAGCGCGTGGCGGGTGCCGTCGGTCTCGATCCAGCCGGGGCCGCCGAGATTGGCGATGCCCATCTCGCGGGCGGTAAAGAACAGCGCGGTGCCGACGTCTTCGCCGGAGCCGAAGGACAGGGCGGCGTCGGTCGGCGTGGCCCCGCCCACGATCATCCGGTCGAAATGGGTATAGGCCCAGGTGATCTCGCCCGGACGGAACAGCCGCTCGACCATGAAGGTCGCGCGCAGAGCTTCGGTGTTCAAGCCGTCGATCTCGCCCGGGTTGGCGCCGTAGCGCTGCTGCATGGTCATGCGGTGCTCTCCGTGTCGCGGCTGGCCTCGACCAGCGCCAGGATGGCGAGCGACTGGCCGTAGGCCGTCGGCTGGATCGGGATGTCGCGGTAATGTTGCAGATCGTGGCCCATGCGGGTGCCATAACTCACACCCTGGACGATGCCGCCCGCGTCGATCTGGCCGAGCAGCGCCTCGACGGCGCGCTCACCCGCCGCGCGCCAGCTTTGCGGACCGATCCCGAGTCGCGCGGCCTTCATCAGCCCATAGGCGAACCCGGCGCTGGCCGAGGTTTCCTCGTAACTCGCCGGCTCGTCGAGCAGCGTGTGCCACAGGCCCGACGCCGCCTGGAGCGGCAGGAGCGCCTCGGCCTGGTCGCGCAGGGTCTCGGTGAGAAAGGCTTTCACCCCGGCGCTGAGCTCGGCCAGTTCGAACAGATCGACGATGCCGGCCGTCACCCAGGCATTGCCGCGGGCCCAGCGGGCGCGGGCGAAATTGTGCCGCCCCTCGAAGGTCCAGCCGTGGAACCAGAGCCCGGTCTCGCGGTCGGCGAGAAACTGGGCGTGGACGAGAAACTGCCGCTCGGCCTCGTCGACCAGCGCGCGCCGGCCGCTCGCCTGGCCGTAGGCGGCGAGGAACAGCGCGACCATGTAGAGCGTGTCGTCCCAGAGCTCGCCCGCGTTGAGCCGGTCCGAGACGTCGTGCTGGAAGCCGCCCCAGGGGGTGCGCGCCGCGTCGGTGAGGAGCCGCGCGACCCAATCGTCGAGCACGGCGGCGAGCGCCGGATCGCGGGTGCGGTCCCAATAGAGCGCCAGGGCCAGCATCGGCGCGGTGGTGTTGACGTTCAGCGCCGGAAGACCGCGCTTGAGCGCGTTTGCATACCAGTCGCCGATCAGCGCGCCGGTCCCGGCATCGTAGCCGCGCGCCCGCCACAGCTGCGCCAGGCCGAACAGCCCGACCCCCTGCGGCCATTCCCAACTGTCGAAACTGATGTAGTCGCCGGCACTGCCGTCGAGGTTGGGTTCGTCGAAGCGCCCCGGGTCGGACAGCGTGGTCAGGCCCGCAACGAGGCGGTCGAGCGCAGCGCCGGCCCTTTCGGCCAGCAGAACAGGGGTGCCCGCCGCAGTCGCGGCGCCCGAAATCGGCGATCTCTGCATGTCTCCTCCAGTAGGCTCAGGATTGCATGTGTGAAATATTTTGTGCAATATGTAAGAAATTTACATATCGAAGGGGGTGGGATCTTGGCCGGGCGGAGAACACGGATCGCGGATATCGCGGACAGGCTCGGGGTTTCGACGGCCACGGTCAGCCGGGCGATCTCGGGCAAAGGCTATGTGCGCGCCGATCTCGCCGAGAAAATCCGTTCGATGGCCCTGGAGATGAACTACGGTCTGCCCGATTCCCAGGCTGGCCGGCGGGTGCTGCTCGCCGCCTCCAACGATGCGATGCTGGATTTCCAGCGCGCCCAGTTCACCACCCATGTTCTCGACGGGCTGCGCGACCGCGCCGCGGCGCTCGGGATCGAGATCGAACAGCACCGGATCGACCCGGCGGGCAGGCTCGACGAGATCGCCGACACCCTGGCCGAGGCGGATGTGCTCGGGACTCTGCTGCTCACCGTCGACGACGCGCTGCTCGATGCCGCCCATGCGCTTCCCGGCCCGGTCGTGCTGGTCAATTCCGACGATCCCGACATGCGGCTGTCGTCGGTGACACCGTGCAATCGCTCGGCCGCCGCCCTCGCCGCGAAACATCTCACCGGGCTTGGCCACGAGCGGATCCTGTTCCTCACCAAGCCCGGGCGGCGCACGATCCAGCGCCGCCTCGAAGGTCTGCGCGACGTTCTCGGAGCGCGGTTCGATCCCGGGCTGGTGGTCGAGGCCGAGGACTGGACGGTAGAGGCCGCCGAGGCCGCCCTGGGGCGCGCGCTCGCAGATGGTCTCTCGTTTACCGCCGTGCTTGCGGCCGGCGACGTTCTTGCCGCGGGGGCCCTCATGGGGCTGCATGCTGCCGGGCTCGACGTGCCCGATGACGTCTCGCTGATCGGCATCGACGGGTTGCCGCAGGGGGAATATCTCTCGCCCGCCCTGACCACGGTCACGATCCCGATGCGGGCCGTCGGCGCGTTTTCGCTCGATCTCCTGGTCAATGCCGCCAAGCTCGCCGGTACGATGATCGAACTGCCCGCGAGCCGGATCGAGCTTGCCTGCAGCCTCACCGAGCGCGCCTCGACCGCCGCGGCGAGATCCCGGACCGGCCCCGGATCCGCCGTCCGTTGAGGGGGCGGGCCCGGCGATCGGGCGCGGCCGGGATCGGGTGGCCGGATCGCCCCCGCGGTCGCGCGTCCGCATCGGGGGCGCCGGCGCGGGCCCTGGACGTCTCACCGGCTTGCGAATGCCGTTTTCACGCCGCCGTCGGGCGAAACCCGAAACGGCAGCGGTTGGAGATCCGGCGCCCGCGACCGCAGCACATCGGCCGCCTCTCGCCATCGGGATCCGGCATTGCCTGTCGACGATGTGAGACCGGCGCAGGTCGCACATGTTTTCAGCACCGACAGATCGCGGGGCGACGACCGGATTGAATGGCTTGCCGTCGCCTCGGACACGTGAGAACGAGAACCCATGAAGAACGAGCTTTCCGTGGTCGTTGTCGAAACCGATCCGAACCGTGCCGCCCTGCTTGTCGAGAGCCTCGCGGTCGCGGGGGATTTCAACGTGCGGGTGTTGTCGGCGGTGAACGACCTTGCCGAAAAGATCCGCGCGCTCAAACCGGACGTGGTGCTGATCGACATCGCCAACCCGTCGCGCGACACGCTGGAAGAAATGGCACTGGCCTCGGGGCCCCGGGAACGCACCGTCGCCATGTTCGTCGACCGTTCCGACGAAGGCATGACCCGTGCGGCCATCGAGGCCGGCGTCTCGGCCTATGTGGTCGACGGGATGCAGCCGGAACGTCTGAAGCCGATCCTCGACGCGGCGGTGACCCGCTTCAACATGTTCCAGAGGATGCGCACGGAGCTCGAAACCACCAAGCGCGCGCTTGAGGAGCGCAAGGTCATAGACCGCGCCAAGGGGCTGGTGATGAAGGCGAAGGGGATCGGTGAGGACGAGGCCTATGCGCTCCTGCGCAAGACCGCGATGGACCAGAACAGGCGCGTCGCCGATGTCGCCCAGGCGCTGGTGACCGCCGCGGGGCTGCTCTCGTGAGCGCGGTCGTGCTGTCTGCCGGGTTCATCCCGCTGGTCGACGCGGCGCCGCTGATCGTGGCGCAGGAGATGGGTTTTGCCGCCGAGGAGGGGCTGGCGC
>JAGRMP010000099.1:12301-13750 GCA_020441225.1 Maritimibacter sp.
CGTCTCTGCGCGACATGCTGGTCTTTGGCCGGGTCGAGGCGGCGCATATGCTGGCCCCCGTCCCGGTGGCCGCCGCGCTCGGGCTGGGCGGGACCGGCGCACCGATCTCGGCGCTCGCGGTCCTGTCGGTGAACGGCAACGTCATCGGCACCAGCACAGCTTTGGCGGCGCGACTGCGCGACCGGGGCCACGGTTTCGGCTTTGACGACGCCCGCGCGGCCGGGACCGATCTGATCGCCGCCGCCGGCGGGCGGCTCAGGATCGGCGTGCCCTTCCCGTTCTCGATGCATGNNTGCTCTATTACTGGCTGTCGGCGCTCGGCCTGCCCGCGCCGCAGGGGATCGACATCCGCACCGTGCCGCCGCCGCTCATGGCCGATGCGCTCAGCGCGGGCGAGATCGACGCCTTTTGCGTCGGCGAGCCCTGGGGCTCGATTGCCGTCGATGAGGGCGTCGGCAGCCTGCTTCTGCCCGGCAAGGCGATCTGGGCCTTTGCGCCGGAAAAGGTGCTCGCCGTGCGCAGCGAATGGGCCGAAGCGGAGCCCGGGCTTTCCGCCCGGCTGATCCGCGCGGTCTGGCGGGCGGGCAGATGGCTCGCCGATCCGCAATCCCGGGTGCTGACGGCGGAGCTCCTGGCCCGGCCCGAGTTTCTCGACCTGCCGCCGGAGATCATCGACCGGGCGCTCTCGGGCACCTTCACCATCTCGCCACAGGGCGAACAGCGCCGCTGCGAGGGGTTCGGCGGGTTTCACCACGGCGCGGCCAATTTCCCCTGGCGCAGCCAGGCGCAATGGATCGCCCACCAGCTTGCCGCCCGAATGGGGCTGGACCGCGCGGGCGCGATGCGACAGGCGAAACCGGTGTTCCGCACCGATCTGTACCGCGCTGCACTGGCGGGCACGGGGGCCGAACTGCCCGGCGCGTCCTCCAAGATCGAGGGCTCGGTCGAGGCGCGAATCCCGGTCGCAAGCGAGTCGGGCAGGCTGTTTCTGAACCGCGACGTGTTCTTCGACCGCCGGGTTTTTGACCCGGACGCGCCGCCGGGCTGAAAATCGCGCTCAAGAAATGGGCAGATGCCGCATTGCAGCGAGAATCTGGCCCGATCCGCCCATTGCGATCTTGTTCCTCTGCGAAAAGCCTGCCGATACTTGAAACGTAGGCAGGCAATGGCGCCGCCGACGGAATTCTCCCAGAGATGGGATCCATAGAGCAAAGCCGCTCGACCCTTTCGCCCACCCTCCTCCCGGGCGTCTCGGTCAGCGGCTTTTTTCGTTTGCGCGCCCCAATGCTCAAGGCCAGGGGCGCTCCTCAGGACAGGGACACATGAAGAAACTCCTCCTCGCCCTCACCACCTCGACCGCGCTCACCGCGCCCGCCACCCTGCCAGCCATGGCCGAGATGCTCGATCTCGAAAAGGACGTGCTCACCTTCGGCTTCATCAAGCTCACCG
>JAGRMP010000099.1:13760-14112 GCA_020441225.1 Maritimibacter sp.
ACCGACATGGCGCCGCTCGCGGTTGCCTATGAGCAGGGCTATTTCGACGACGAAGGCCTGTTCGTCACCCTCGAAGCCCAGGCCAACTGGAAGGTGCTGCTCGACGGCGTGATCTCGGGCACCCTCGACGGGGCGCATATGCTGGCGGGCCAGCCGCTCGCCGCCACCATCGGCTTCGGCACCGAGGCGCATATCATCACCCCCTTCTCGATGGATCTGAACGGCAACGGCATCACCGTGTCGAACGAAGTCTGGGAAGAGATGAAGCCCAACATCCCGGCCGATGCCGATGGCAAGCCGGTACACCCGATCAGCGCCGCCGCCCTCGCCCCGGTGGTCGAGCGCTACAAGT
>JAGRMP010000646.1 GCA_020441225.1 Maritimibacter sp.
CTGCTCGGCCTCGCCTCGAACGGCGTCCATTCCAACGGCTATTCGCTGGTGCGCAAGCTGGTGGAGCTCTCCGGCCTCGGCTGGGAAGCGGATTGTCCTTGGGCGGAGGGCACGCTCGGCGCCGCACTGCTCGCGCCGACCCGGCTCTACGTCACCGCCGCGCTCGACGCCATCGCGGCGGGCGGCGTCCATGCGCTCGCCCATATCACCGGCGGCGGCATCACCGAAAATCTGCCCCGGGTCCTGCCCGAAGGGCTCGGCGCCCTGGTCGATCTCGACGCCTGGGAGCTGCCGCCGGTGTTCCGCTGGCTCGCCGGGACCGGCGGCATGGAACAGCCCGAACTGCTCAAGACCTTCAACTGCGGCCTCGGCATGATCCTCGCCGTCGCGCCCGCACAGCTCGCCCCGGTCCGCGCCGCGCTGGAAGCTTCGGGCGAAACCGTGGTGCAGATCGGCCGGGTCCAGCCCGGCGACGGCGTGAGCACTCTCGGATCCCTGGTGTGAGCGATCCCGACAGCACCGGCGCCAAGCGGGTCGCGATCCTGATTTCGGGCTCGGGCTCGAACATGGTCGCGCTCGCCGACAGCATGGCGGGCGACCATCCCGCCCGTCCGGTGCTGGTGCTCTCGAACCTGCCCGGGGCAGGGGGGCTCGACAAGGCTGCGTCCCGCGGCATCCCCACGGCGGTGGTGGATCACCGCGATTTCAAGGGCGACCGCCCGGGGTTCGAAGCGGCGCTCACCGAAGCGCTCGAGGCCACCCGCCCGGACGTGATCTGTCTCGCGGGCTTCATGCGCATCCTCACCCCCGCCTTCACCGCGCGCTGGGCGGGCAGGGTGCTCAACATCCACCCCTCGCTCCTGCCGAAATATCCCGGCCTCCACACCCATGCCCGCGCGCTCGAAGCGGGCGACGCGCAGGCGGGCTGTTCCGTCCACGAGGTCACCGAAGAGCTCGACGGCGGCCCGCTGCTCGGCCAGGCGCGGGTGCCCATCCTGGCGGGCGACACGCCCGACAGCCTCGCCGCGCGGGTGTTGGTGGAAGAGCACAAGCTCTACCCGGCGGTCCTGCGTCGCTTCGTCACCGGCGACCGCACCCCGGTGCTGCTGGGCTGAACCGCCGGGCGCGTCCACCGGCCGCGGCCCTGCTACGGCGACCTTCCCCATCAAAACTCAGTTAGCGCTACCGTTATACATATCAATGCCTTGACATGGTGTGCGAGCTCGCACACCCCCGGCCACGCCCCCTTCTTTGGTCTCAAAATACCTTGGGGGGTCCGGGGGGCCAGCCCCCCGGGGAATGACCGTGCCGATCGCAGACCGTCGATCAGCTGGCGACGAAATGTCCGTAATCGGAATCGAGAAACACCCGCACCTCGGCCTCGGGCGCGGTGGTGACCCGGTCGATATGGCCGATCAGCACCGTGTGGTCGCCGGCGTCGAGCCGGTCGCGGGTGCTGCATTCGAACCGCGCCGGGCAGCCGGAAATCAGCGGCACGCCATGTTCGGACGGGGTCCAGTCGCAATGTTCGAAGGCTTCGGCGGTATTGGCGAAGCCCCAGGTCACGTTGTCCTGGCTGGTGCCCATGACATGCAGGGCGAATCGCTCGGCGCGGGCAAAGGCGTCGTGGCGGCGCGAGATCTTCGCCGGGCACCACAACAGAAGCGGCGGGTCGAGCGAGACCGAGGCGAAGCTGTTGGCGGTGATCCCGATCGGCCCCCGGTCGCTCATCGCGGTGACGACGGTCACGCCGGTCGCGAAGCGCCCGAAGGCGTTGCGCAGCAGGCGTTGGGTATCCGGCGCAGGGGTGAAGCTTTCTGCCATGTCGCGTCCTTGATGATCTGGCGCGAGCCTATACCGGCGCCGTGACCGGAAAAAGACGAAAGCCTGTTTCTGCCGTGATCGTCCTGCGCCCGCCGTCGGCCACGCTGACCTGCCCGCCGTCGCCTTTTGCCTAGGCCGTCTGGCCGTCCACCTCTCCGGGGACCGTGCAGAACATGTCGTACATCACTTCAAGGATCCGGCGCGGCCGGTCGTCGGCGAGCGAATAATAGATCGCCTTGCCTTCGCGCCGCGGGGTGACGAGCCCTTCCATTCGCAGCCGCGCAAGCTGCTGCGAAACCGCGGCCTGACGGGCATGAAGCAGCTCCTCGAGCTCGGTTACCGATTTCTCGCCCGTCACCAATGCGCAAAGGATCATCAAGCGACCTTCATGGCTGATCGCCTTCAGCAGCGCCGAAGCGTCACAGGCCGAGGCCATCATCTTGTCCATGTCTTCGTCGGACATGTTCTGGGTGATCACGGGAGAATTCATGCCGGACTGGGGCTCCTGAATCTGCGTCTTACCTATTCACATAGGCGAATAGCCGGTCAGGATCAATTGATTGCCGCCTCTATGCGGCGAGAATACGGCCCCGTATGCGGCGGTTTTTGGCTTCGCGATGCGGCGGCGCAATCTCCGGGCGAACGGCAAACCGATCCCGGCGTCCCGGTCGGCGGCGCGTCGGGTCGTGGCGCGACCGTCCGGGAGGGCCCCGCAATTGACCGGAAACTAATATTCAAAAAAATGCATGTGAGACCTTGTCGAGCTTCCAAGCGGCTCCTAGATCAACGTTAACCCCGGGGGTCGCGCCCACGGGAACACCATGCAGAGGCGCCCCGCGCGCCCACCACCGAACAGGGGCCCAGCCCCCCGAACAGATGGGAAGACCGACATGAACGATCTGGCCAAGGAATTCACCCCCGACACCGATCTGCAACCCGCAGTCGAAGCCTTTTTCGATGCGGCCACCAACACGATTTCCTACGTCGTCAAGGACCCGACCTCGAATGCCTGCGCGGTGATCGACTCGGTGATGGATATCGACTACGCCGCCGGTCGCATCAGCTACGAGCACGCCGACCAGATCATCAAGTACATCGAGGACAACGGTCTCAAGCTCGAATGGCTGATCGAGACCCATGTCCATGCCGACCACCTCTCGGCCGCGCCCTATATCCAGGAGAAGCTCGGCGGCAAGATCGGCATCGGCGAGCATATCACCACCGTGCAGGAAACCTTCG
>JAGRMP010000100.1 GCA_020441225.1 Maritimibacter sp.
AGGCGGCCGAGAAAGACGCCTACGATTACCTGCCCAAACCCTTCGACCTGCCCGACCTGATGAAGCGCGCGGCGCGGGCGCTGGAACAGAAGCGCCGGGTGGTCACGCCGAAGCGTGACACAGGCACCGACCGCGGCGACGATTTGCCTCTGGTCGGGCGCACCCCGGCGATGCAATCGCTCTACCGGCTCGTGGCGCGGGTGATGAACACCGAGCTGCCGGTGCTGATAACCGGGGAAAGCGGAACTGGCAAATCGTTGATTGCCAAGGCAATTCATGACTTCTCTGATCGGCGCAACCTGCCCTTCGTGGTGGTCACGCCGGACGATCTGGTGCCGATGGAAGGCCCCGCCAAGGTGCTGGCGCGCGCCGGGCAGGGCACGCTCCTGTTCGACGAAGTCGGCGATCTCGACCCCGATGCCCAGGCCCGGATCACCCGGATGCTCGACAGCCTGACCGATCCCGCGCCACGGATCATCTCGACCTCGCAGGGCGATCTCAGCCGCCGGCTCAAGGCGGGCGAGTTCCGCCAGGACCTCTACTACCGCCTCGGCGGCGTCACCATCCCGGTGCCGGCCCTGCGCGAGCGGCTCGAGGACATTCCGGCATTGGCCGAGCATTTCCTTGCCCGCGCCGAACGCGACGGGCTGACCGCGCGGCTGTTGAGCCCGGAGGCCGCCGAAGTGCTGCGCGCCTATCCCTGGCCCGGCAATGTGCGCCAGCTCGAGAACACGATCCAGCGGCTGATGGTCACCGGTTCCGAGGCCGAGATTTCGCGCGGCGAGGTCGAGGCCACGCTCGGCACATCGGCGGGCAACCCGGTGGTGACGATGGACGAGGCCGAGAATATCTCCGCCGCGGTCGCGCGCCACCTCAAGCGCTATTTCGACCTCCACGGCGGGGCGCTGCCGCCCCCGGGCGTCTACCAGCGGGTGCTGCGCGAGATCGAGGTTCCGCTGATCGAGATCGCCCTCGACGCGACCGGCGGCAACCAGGCCCGCTGCGCCGACCTGCTCGGGATCAATCGCAATACTTTGCGCAAGAAGATCACCGAACTGGGAATCGAGGTGACACGCCGTCGCAAGTTGATGTAAAACGGTCACAGCCGTGACAAAAGGGCCGCAGATACAAGGGGTTCGGTCGCGGGAGTGAGTCGGCGCGTGCGGCCGGACCGGCAAGGTCACGGCACGCGGGCCACGGGTGGTACTCGGCTTAGAGGGCGAAAGGTGGCGCATACCAGCAGCCTACGCAGCGCGGAAAGGACCTGGGACCGCCTCGCGCGGATCCGGCGTCAACGCCGCGTCCGCTCGACGGCGACCTTCCTCATCGTCGCGCTCGGGCCGGTGCTTGCGGCCGCCACCTATCTCGTCCTCGGCCCCCTCGACCAGGGTGTCGACAGCAATACCCTGCGCCTCGTTCTGCTCGCCGACATGGTCTACGTGCTCATGGTCGCCGCGCTGGTGGTGGCGGGGATCTTCCGCATGGTCGTCGCCCGGCGGACCAAGACCGAGGGTTCGCGGCTGCACCTGCGGCTCACCGGCGTCTTCTCGCTGCTGGCGCTGATTCCGACCGTGCTGGTCGCGGTCTTCGCGGTGCTCACCATCAACGTCGGCCTCGAAGGCTGGTTCTCCGACCGGGTGAGCCGGGTGGTCGGCAATTCGCTCGCCGCCGCCCAGGCCTACGAGGACGAGCACCGCCAGGGCCTGATCCAGGACGCCGAAGCCATCGGTGCCTTTCTCAACGGCGCCAAGCGCTCCAACGCGCTGATCTCCGAGGCCCAGCTCCGCCAGGCGCTCGCCCAGGCCCAGACCGGCATCCAGCGCGGCCTGCGCGAAGCCTTCATCATCGACGGCACCGGCGAGATCCGGCTGCGCGGCGACCGCTCCTATCTGTTCGATTTCGAGGCCCCGCCCGCCGATGCCATCGCCCGTGCGCAGGCCGGCGAAACGGTGGTGATCGAGGATTGGGACAACGGCGAGTTCCGCGCGCTCTACAACCTCAGCTTCTNNGCTTCTACCCCGACCACCTGCTCTATGTGTCGCGCGAGGTCGACGGCAAGATCTTCTCGCTGCTCGACGAGACCCAGGAAACCGTGCGGTTCTACCAGCAGCTCGAAAGCCAGCGCGGCCAGGTGCTGTTCGAGTTCGGCCTGATCTACCTCGGTTTCGCCGCCATCCTGGTGCTCGCCGCCACCTGGCTCGGCATGTGGTTCGCCGAACGCCTCGCCCGCCCCGTGGGCCGGCTCGCCTCCGCCGCCGAGCGGGTCGGTGCGGGCGATCTCGACGTGCAGGTGATCGAGGAGGCCACCGGCGACGAGATCGAGGAACTGGGCCGACTGTTCAACCGCATGACCCGCCAGCTCAAGGGTCAGCGCGACCGTCTGCTCGAAAACACCGAACAGATCGAGCGCCGCCGCCGGCAGTTCGACTCGGTCCTCTCCTCGGTGACCGCCGGGGTGATGGGGCTCGACGCCGACGGCAAGCTCACCTTCCTCAACCGCGCGGCCCAGGCGATGCTGGGCCTCGACGAGGAACCCGAACATACCGAGCTCAGCCTGGTGGTTCCCGAGTTTGCGCCGCTCCTTGGCCGGTTGCGCAGCGAGCGCGCCGAGCGGGTGCAGGAGGAGTTGGCGCTCAACCGCATGGGCCGGCAGGAACGGCTCCTGGTGCGCATGGCGCCGCGGTTCGCGGGCGACGGCGCGGTCGAGGGCTACGTGATCGCCTTCGACGACGTCACCGACCTCGTCACCGCCCAGCGGATGGCCGCCTGGGGCGATGTCGCCCGCCGCATCGCCCACGAGATCAAGAACCCGCTCACCCCGATCCAGCTCTCCGCCGAGCGCATCAAGCGCAAGTTCGGCCGCAAGATGGACGAGCCCGACGCCGAGGATCTCGAAAACCTCACCGGCGTGATTATCCGCCAGACCGAAGACCTGCGCCGGATCGTCGACGAGTTTTCCAAGTTCGCCCGCATGCCCGAGCCCGACCGCAAACCCGCGAACCTCGTGGAACTGGTGCG
>JAGRMP010000647.1 GCA_020441225.1 Maritimibacter sp.
TCTTCGACGGGCCCCACTTGGCGTTGTGCGCGGACCGCATGCCTTGCGGATTGCCGATGTCGAAGCGGTAATCGGGCGCGAGCAGCGCGCCGGCGGCCGCCCCTTCCCATTCATGGGCGTCGCCCATCCGCTTGCCTTCGGCCCAGCAGGTCTCGGCCGCTTCGCGGGCGGTGATCCAGGTCACCGGGTAGGCGAGCGGCACATTGGGGTATTCGAACATGTCGACGCAGACCGTCGCATCCTCGGGACGCTGGGTCGCGGGATCGTAGAGCGGCGCCATGTAGCGCTCGCCGCAGATCCGTTCGAACTGGGCGTTGCGGTAGTATTCATAGGCGTTCTGCGGCAGCTTCGCCTGCGCCTGGGCCGGCGTCATCGGGTGCTGGGTCACCGCCGGGTTGCCCTGCCCCGCCCGGCCGGACCGGTTGAAGATCTCGCGGATTTTCGCGATCTCGCCCGCGGACACGCCACGCGCTTTCTGCATCAGCGCGAACATCGCCTCGTTGTTCTCGGCGAGCGTCCCCGCGGCGGCGGGCGCGATCGGGGTGTTCACCGCACCGAGGGTCATCGCCACGGCCAGGACGGCCGCCTTCAGACCGGGTTTCAGAACGGGGCGCAGCATGGGTTACTCCTTGCGCAGCATGTAGATGAAGTCACGGTTGTCGGAGAAGTTCACGAAGCGCGGGACCTGACCGCCGGCGAGATAGGGGTCGCTGTCGGCCATCAGCCGGCTCAGATGCGAGCCGATCACCCCGTCGCCGCGGGTGTTCTGCTGGAAGTACGCCATGTAGGTCAGTTCCGGCGAGTTCATGTCGAGCAGCATCGCGTAGTCGCAGTCGTAGGCCTGGAACACCCGCGCCATCGCCGACGGCGTGACGGAGGAAAAATAGGCGTACATCAGGAACTTGCGGTCGCCGGTATCGCGCAGGCACATGCCCGAGCGCAGGGTGCGCAGCTGGGCATCGGCCGAGCCCGACCAGTTGCCGCCGCCCCAGGAATTGACCCGGTCGCCGACCTTGATCTCGCCGCTCGCCGGATCGCGCACGACCACCGGCACGCCATTCTGGCGGGCGTAGGCGAGGGTCGGGATCATCGCGTTGTCGGCCTCTTCCCAGGTCTTCATGCCCACCTCGCCGTCCACGGTCACGTAGAAGGTGGCGAGGTTGGTGCGCAACCGCGAGAAGGTCACGCCGTTGGAGAGAAAGCCGTAGTGGTGGCCGCGGTTGAAGCCCGCGTAATCGCCGAAGCGGAAGGCGCCGTGGTCGCGTTTGAAGCCGCCGGCCCAGGCCGCGACGACCCGTGGCAGGAGCGGCGGCGGCAACATGCCGTTGCGCACCAGCGGCGCCGGGGTCGAGAACCCGTCCGGCCCCGGAAGGTTGTAATCCGCGCCCGAGCGCTGCGGCCGCGACGACCAGCCGAGGTTCGGGTGGTCGGTGCCGAGCTCGTAGCCGATCTCGTAGCGCGACAGATCGAAGGCGACGAGATAGACATCGGCGTTGCGTTCGGTGCCGTCGAGCCCGTTGGCGGCGCCGCCCGAGCGCAGCACCTCGTCGGCGATCAGCCCGGGCTGGAGCGCCGAGGCAAAGACGCCGTCGGAGCCCTCGACCTTGTACCACGAGCCCGCCTGCATGCCGCCCGACGCGCCCTCGACGGGCAGGCCCATCTGGGTGCGCATCACCGGGGTGCGCGCGAGCTTGGCGGTGCCCAGCGCGGCGACCTGGGCGTCGGTGTCGTCGACCGCGTCGCCGAAGGCCGAGTTTTCGAGGAAGGCGTCTTCGAAGAAGGTGCCCTTGATCAGGTTCACCAGCTTGTCGCCGAAGACCACGTTGTTGCGCAGGAAGTCCGAGACCGCCTCGCGGTTGGTCTTCGAGCCCTGGACCCGGTTGCGCAGATACAGGCGCGCGCCGCAGACCGGCGCATAGGGCAGCCCGCTGTTCGCCGCCGAGGTCAGTTCCGGCACGTCGCCGGACCAGGGCGCGCAGCTGTGGCGCTCGCCCTTGCCCTCGATCAGAAGCTGCGGATCGGCCTCGTCGGTGAGCGAAACGGCCCAGGTCCTGGCGTCGCCGTTTTCGAAATGCCAGCTCTCCGTCGCGCCGTTTGCCGAGGTGATTTCAAGCAGATACCAGCGGTTGACACCCGGGTGCAGCGAGGTCAGCCGGAACACATCTCCGGTGCTGCCGCTGCGCTCCATCGAGGTCCGCATCGGCGCGAATTCAATGACCGAGGACACGGAATCGCCCATGTAGCGGTCCCATTGTGCGGCCAGCTCGGCCTCGCCAGCCGGGGCGATCCCCTGTGCGACGGCGCCATCCTGCGCTGCCGTGAAGCTGGCCAGAACCGCCGCAAGTCCGGCCCAGCGCCGGAAACCCCCAATTCTCATGTTACCCTCAGTCTCTCTGAACAGAATCCAACAGCTCACACCGGCACAGACAATTTCCCCGACCCATCGGGCGCCACGGGCGCCACGAACGCGCCCCGCGCGCAGTTTTCTACGGGCCGAGTCGAAAAAGTACAACCGAACTATACGAAACCCGGTTTTCGAACCAAGCGGCAACTCAAAAGAATCTGCCGACACCGCGCGGTTCGCCGAGATACAACCGCTTTTGTGGCCGCTGTGCCACCCCTCGGCCGATCGGTCGCGAAACCGAACACAGAATTGCCGGTGCCGCGCCCCAGTTCGGGCACGGATTCACCCCTTCTTATTCCTTTTGCCTCACGAAGGGACGCAATTTCACAGGAGCGTCGGCATGTCGATTCGCCAAAAGATCATCCTTCTTCCCGTTATCGCCTCGCTTCTGGTCATGGTCCTGATGGGGGCGGGCATGTTGGTCAGCGAGCGGCGCACGCTCGAGATCATCCACGACCGCGATCTCGACACCGCCCAGGCCTGGCTCACTTCGGCGATCAGCCGCACGCATGAAGTCGCGCTCGCCCAGGCGGAGGTGATCGCCTCGCTGCCGGCGGTCCAGGAGGCGGTCGCGGCCGAGGACGATATGGCACTCGAACGGCTGTTCGGCCCCGGGTTCGAGCATATGAAATCCGCCGCCGGCGTCGTGCAGATGCAGTTCCACCTCGCGCCGGCGACCTCGCTGATCCGGATCCACAATCTCAACAAGCGCGGCGACGATCTGTCGGCCTTCCGCAAGACCGTGGTCGATGCCAACACGACCGGCACCTCGCTGTCGGGGCTCGAACGCGGCCGGGCCGGGATCGGGGCGCGCGGCGTCGCGGTGATCCGCCATGCCGGCGAACCGGTCGGCACGGTCGAAGTCGGTCTCGATATCGGCGTGCCCTTTCTCGAGGGGCTGTCCGAACGCAGCGGCAACCAGTTCGAGTTCTACCTGATGCCCGACACGACGATCGACACGTTCGACGCCGCCGACCAGGCCGAATACCGCCTCGGCGCGACCTTCGAAGGCGCGCCGCTGCTCTCGGGCAAGGATCTCGCCGGACTGCTGGAAAGCACGACGCTCGACCGCGACGTACAGCTCGACGGCGCCGACTACGCGATGCGCGCCGTCGCCATCCGCGACTATTCCGGCGATGTGACCGGCGTGGTCACCATCCTTCGGCCGACCGATGCCTACGGTGCAATCAGCGTCGAACTGGCCAAGACCAGCGCGGTTGCGGCCCTGATCGCGCTCCTGCTCGGCGCCGGGTTCGGCACCGCCATCGGCCGCGGGATCGGCCGGCAGCTCGCCGCGGTGGGCCGCACCACGGAGCGCCTCGCCGACGGCGATCCGGATCTCGAAATCACCGGGACCGAACGGCGCGACGAGATCGGCGGCATCTACCGGGCGCTGAAGCTGTTCCACGAAAAACTGCAGGAAAACGCCCGGCTGGAGGCAAGCCTGCGCGCGGAGGAGGCGGCCAAGCGGGCACAGGAAGCCGAGGCACAGGCAGAAGCGGAAAAACGCGCCGAGGAGACCCGCCGCGCCGCCGCGGCGGACGCCAAGCGCCGCGAGGAGTTGTCGGAGGCCGAGGCCCGGGCGGCCGCGGCCGAGCACGCCGCTGCCGAAACCCGGATGCGCGAACAGCAGGAGGTCGTGAACCTGCTCGCCAAGGGGCTCGAGGCGCTCGCGAAGGGGGATCTGCGCTACAAGATCACCGAGCGCCTGCCCGGCGATTACGAAACCCTTCGGCATGATTTCAACACCGCGCTGGAGCGGCTCAGCGAAACCATGGCCGGGCTCGACGTGACCGCCGCCGGGATCGACGGCGAGGTGGTTGCGGTCGCGCAGGCCTCGGACGAGCTGTCGCGGCGCACCGAAAAGAACGCGGCGATGCTGGAAGAGACCGCCGCTGCGCTCGACGAGCTCACCGCATCGGTACGCTCGGCCGCGGCGGGGGCGAGCGAGGCCAAGCGGCTGATCGAAAGCACCAACCGCAACGCCGACGAAGGCGGCGGCGCGGTGGGCCAGGCGGTCGAAGCGATGAACCGGATCGAGGTCGCCTCGCGCGGGATCACCAAGATCACCTCGGTGATCGACGAGATCGCCTTCCAGACCAACCTGCTCGCGCTCAACGCCGGCGTCGAGGCGGCGCGGGCCGGCGAGGCGGGGCGCGGCTTTGCCGTGGTGGCTTCGGAAGTGCGCTCTCTCGCCCAGCGCTCTTCGGATGCGGCACGCGAAATCTCCGATCTGATTGCCGCGAGCGCGCGCGAGATCCACCAGGGTGTCGAGCTTGTCGGCCAGACCGGCACGGCGCTCGACAAGATCCTCGCCTCGGTGCGGGAAATGTCGTCCCAGGTCATCCTGATTGCGAGCTCTTCCGAAGAGCAGGCGATCGGCCTCGGCGAGATCAACGAAGCGGTCAACGGGCTCGATTCGGCGACCCAGCAGAACGCCGCCAT
>JAGRMP010000648.1 GCA_020441225.1 Maritimibacter sp.
CTTCGCGCGGGACGGCGTTGACCGCACCGGGCGTGAGGACGAGCGTGCCGATGGTGCCGAGCAGCCCCGGCGTGGCCTGTGCCAGCCGGTCGACCTCGGTCACCAGCGCCGCCGCGCCGACCAGCGCGTCGCGGCGCATGCTCATCGGCAGCGTCCCGGCATGGCCGGTCTCGCCCATGAACGCCACCGGGTGGCGCTCGATGCCGCAGATCGCGGTGACCACGCCGAGCGGCTCGTCCGCCGCCTCCAGCACCGGCCCCTGTTCGATATGGGTCTCGACATAGCCGAGCACGGTGCCCGGGTCGCGGGCGAGCCCGGCGATGGCGTCGGGGTCGAGGCCGAAGCCGTGGAGGGCGGCGCGGAGCGAGATGCCATCGGCATCCGCCATGTCGAGCACGGCCGGGTCGAACGTGCCCGCGAGCGCCCGGGGACCGAGCAGCGCGGTCGGGAAGCGCACGCCTTCCTCGTCGGCGAAAGCCAGAACCTCGACCGCGAACGGCAGGGCAACGCCTTGATCGTGCAGGGTTTCCAGAGCGAGGATCGGCAGCACCACGCCCATGATCCCGTCATAGGCCCCGCCCTCGCGCACACTGTCCTGGTGCGAGCCGAGCAGCAACACCGGCGCCCCCGGCGGGCCGTCGCGGCGGCCGATGAGGGTGCCGGCGGCATCCTCGCGCACGGCGAGGCCCGCCCCCTCCATCTGCGCCGTCAGCACCGCGCGCGCAGCCCGGTGCTCGGGGGTGAACGGCAGCCGGCTGACCCCCGGACCGGGCGCGGAACAGGCGGCGAGCGCGGCGATGCGCGTTTCGGCCCGCCGGGCGATGTCGGTCAGGTCGAGATCAATCAACGAGCGTCCTCACTGGATCGTCGAGACAGGGCACCTGCTTGGCCCAGGCCGCGTAATCGCCGCTTGTGGCGCGGCCGAGCAGCGCCGCGAGCGCGTCGAGCGGGGTTTCCGACCAGTCGACCCGCAGGGTGAGCGGCGCATGGGCGGGCGAAAGCACCAGGAGTGCGGCCGATTGCAGCCCCCGCGAATCGCTGCCCGCGGCCTCGGCGGCGCGCAGCCCCGCGAGCAGCCGTTCGGGAAAGGATCCCCGCGCCTCGGTGTAGCCCCGGGCCAGCGCCTCGGCGACGGCGGGGGCGGTCAGCATGTTGCCCGCCGCGATGCCGCCGTCGAAAACATACTCTCCGATCTCGGGCGTATTGTCGCCACCGGAATGGACCGCGCCGGGCCCGGCGAGCGGCAAGGCCGAGAGCTGGCGCTGGGAAGCCCCGGGGTCCGCGCCGACCAGCGAACTGACCGCCTTTTGAGCGCTTTGCCCCGCTTCCATGGCCGCCAGGACGTCTTCGCCCCAGAAGGTCGAGGGGGCCTTGCCCTGGCTCGCCGACATGCCCCCAGCCAGCGTGCCGCGCAGCACCCAGCCGCCGACGCAGAGCGAGCCTGTGGCCGCGGCGCCGCCGATCGCGCCGGTCGCCGGATCGCGCGCAAGAAGTGAAAAGGTCATGTCTCCTCCCGGGGTCTTTTCCGGATATCTATCATGAAAAATTGACCGAAACAATTAATCATGATAATTCCCGGTGCATCCGCACGACCCAACACAGCCAAAAACACGACAACACACCAACTGGGAGCACCTAGAGATGACAACCTTCGACTGGACCCGCAGGGGCCTGTTCGCCGCCGCCCTCGGGACCGCCATCGCCACGAGCTTGGCCGCCCCTGCCGCCGCCCAGACGCCCCCCGGCGTGCTGGTGGTCGGCCAGATCGCCGAGCCGAAATCGCTCGACCCGGCGGCCGTGACCGCGGTCAACGATTTCCGCATCCTCGTGAACCTCTACGAGGGGCTCCTGCGCTACAAGCCCGGCACGCTCGAAGTGGGCCCCGCGCTCGCCGAGAGCTGGGAGGTGTCTGAAGACGGCACCACCTATACGTTCAAGCTGCGCGAAGGCGTGACCTTCCACGACGGCACGCCGTTC